>NZ_JADEXI010000072.1:0-12994 GCF_015207185.1 Microcystis sp. LEGE 08355
CTTTCTTCCAGACATCGATAATTTTTTGGCGAAAATCTACGGAATAGGGTCTCATAGGAAGCTGGCGAGTTCTATTATTTGTCTATTTGCTTTTTATTGTACCTCATAGCTCCAAGAAGTGCTATAATTTAATAGCTGGCATTTACAACTATGAACTTGCTTTAGGCTATCATCAAGTAGCTGAATAAGACTTTTGCAGGAGGTCTATAGACAAGAGGCAAGAGCAGGAATAGATAATCAGTCTTTAATAACTGGATTTAGTATAAGATAGCGATCGTTAAAACTAAAATTTCCATACATTTGTGCCTTAAGCACCTAAAAGCCTTGCTTTGCAAGGCTTTTACTATTAGTTTATTTGTTCTGTGTCCATCAAAACAGGCTCCAGCTACCCTTCCGAGTCGATTGTAGCTAGTCAAGGGTAGTCGAACAATCGCCAAGACTGCCTTGGGGTAAGGGTTTGATTATTTTTCTTGGGGGGGGGTAAGTCCAGTTATCCCCGCAAGGTTCTTGTATTTGTTTTGTTTTTAGGTGCGCTCGCCCTGCTCTCCCAATGGGCAGTTTTGCTTAGAAAAAAGGGGAGCAGCAACGACCTTGACCCGCATTTTCTGAGAATTGACTACATTTATTAAGCACAAAACTGAGAATTAACTATATTTCTTAACGAAAAAATCGAGATTAGGTATTGACAACGACAAAAAAAGGGTGTTATTGTTCAAATGCTGAAGTGATGAAGGCAGAAAAACGAAATGGATTTCTGAACCCTTGATGATTTCGGCACTGTACACTTTCTATGAAAACAACAAAAAGGTCTATTACCATGGCAGTTGAAAAAACCAACTCTTCCTCTAGCTTGGCTGAAGTTATTGATCGTATCCTTGACAAAGGTATCGTTATTGATGCCTGGGCTCGCGTATCTCTGGTGGGCATCGAATTATTAGCGATTGAAGCTCATGTAGTTATCGCTTCGGTTGAAACCTACCTCAAATATGCTGAAGCCGTTGGTCTGACTCAATCTGCGGCGGTTCCTGCTTAAGGATTGCTCCCAGATTCTCCCATCTGCTCAGTGAAAACCCTACAGGGTTTTGCAGATTCTTAGCTTTTCTTTGATCCCTATTGAGTTTAGTTACCCCTCTCTTGGGGCGCAATAGTCTATAAATGATCAGGTTGACACGGCAACGGATAGCGAAAACAAAGCTAGACCCATACAAATTATTTTTGTAAACGTGATTTTGTCCTTTGTAGCTAGGTTGACCCCCTATCACCAGATTATGAGACTCACTATTTTTCGGAATAGAAAGTCATTTTTGGAGTGGAAGCTGCGCCCCTGAGATGCGGTAGCTCGATAGATAAATTTTGGGATCAGCACTGTACACTTTCTATACAACTAACAAAAAGGTCTATTACCATGGCAGTCGAAAAAACCAACTCTTCCTCTAGCTTAGCTGAAGTTATTGATCGCATCCTTGACAAAGGTATCGTTATTGATGCCTGGGCTCGCGTATCTCTGGTGGGCATCGAATTATTAGCGATTGAAGCTCGTGTAGTCATCGCTTCGGTTGAAACCTACCTCAAATATGCTGAAGCAGTTGGTCTGACCCAATCTGCGGCGGTTCCTGCTTAAGGATTGCTCCCAGATTCTCCCATCTGCTCAGTTAAAACCC
Source organism: Microcystis sp. LEGE 08355 (assembly GCF_015207185.1). NCBI lineage: Bacteria > Bacillati > Cyanobacteriota > Cyanophyceae > Chroococcales > Microcystaceae > Microcystis > Microcystis sp. LEGE 08355. The sequence continues at coordinate 1,662 of NZ_JADEXI010000072.1, forward strand.
GACCGGGTTTTGCAGGTTCTTGGGTTTTCTTTAATCTCTATTGAGTTCAGTTACCCCTCTCTTGGGGCGCAATAGTCTATGTTAATAGGGTTGGCACGGCAACGGATAGCTAGAACAAAGCTAGACTCAGACAAATTATTTTTGTGACCGTGATTTTGACCCTTGTAGCTAGGTTTACCGCCTATCGCCTGAATGCCAGAATGTGAGCCTCTCTATTTTTCGCAATAGCGCAATGGAAGGCCATTCTTTAGGTAGTGAGGCCACGCCCCTTGAGATGGGGTAGCTCCCTATCTCAACTTTGGGATCAGCACTGTACGTTTTCTATACAACTAACAAACAAACAAGGTCTATTACCATGGCAGTCGAAAAAACTAATTCTTCCTCTAGCTTGGCTGAAGTTATCGATCGTATCCTTGACAAAGGTATCGTTATTGATGCCTGGGCTCGCGTCTCTTTGGTAGGAATCGAATTATTAGCGATTGAAGCTCGTGTAGTCATCGCTTCGGTTGAAACCTACCTCAAATATGCTGAAGCAGTTGGTCTGACTCAATCTGCGGCGGTTCCTGCTTAAGGATTGCTCACAGATTCTCCTATCTGCTCAGTTAAAACCTTACCAGGTTTTCTAGATTCTCGGCTTTTCTTTAATCCCTATTGAGTTTAGTTACCCCTCTCTTGGGGCGCAATAGTCTATAATTGATAGGGTAGTTCGCTATCTCGACTTTGGGATGATCAGAAAAGTCGGAATCTACTGTCTCTCCCCCCAGTCCCCGTGAAGGTTTTTCTAACGGGTGATTGGGTCTAATCCATTCCATAGTATTTAGTAATTGAGGACAACCCCATGCCTGCTCTCATGGAAAAGTTCCGCCAGGAGCGTTTATCGATTGCTGGAGAAGTAGCTAAACTCTCGCAAGAAGTCCAAGCTTTTTTGTTGGATGTCAAAACTGAAAGACAAAAACAAGCGCAAGAACAGGCAACTGCTTTGCGCCAATCTTTCCAAAAAGTTCAACAAGAAAGCCTTGCGTTTTTAACAGCTACCCAAAAACAGCGTTTAGCTCAGGCGGAAAAGCAAAAAGAGGATTTACGTCAATTTCAAGAACAACGTTTAGCTGAAGCGAAACGGCTAGAGAACGACTTACGTCAACAGCGTCTAGATCGAGCCAAACAGCTGAGAGATGATTTAAGTCAATTCCAAGAACAACGTTTAGCGGCAGCGAAGCAGCTAGAGGACGAATTACGTCAACTTCATCTAGATCGAGCCAAACAGGTGAAAGATGATTTAAGTCAATTCCAAGAACGACGTTTAGCGGAAGCGAAACAGCTAAAAGACGATTTGCGTCAATTTCGTCAAGAGTTGTCTATCTACGTTTTTGGCAAATAAATCTCTAGGTTAATTCCAACCCACTTAAGCCTAGGGCTAGAGTAAAAACCCTCTAGTCCCTTTTCCTGACTAAACTAGAGGACTATCTGAAGGTACAACAATAAGCCTTTGGTTTTAAACCTACCATGCTGATCCTGCTTTTCTAGGTTTCTAGACTTAACGTAGGGGTGGTGAGTTCCTGTAGGGGCGACCCTAGGGTTCTGGTAGATTAAGAAGTGTTATAAAACTTCACTTACTTTATAGTTAATGTTGTCATTAGTAGTCTTTTGTTGACAAAGGAGGTAAGGGAAAAGGACTGCATCTGGGCTTGTCATTGTTCAAGTCTGGAAAAGTAGTCTAGACAAGAATTTTAGCTCCTTAGCCCCTTGACTAATGAATATCCTAAAAATACCTTCAGAATCAAGGTTCTAGAGCTAATTGATGACAGTTCCTACTCTTTTGGGATATTATAGAGGTGGGCCTTAAAAGCCAAAGACGATTAACCCTGCCGTCAAATTCGGGCAACACAAGCGTCCTTGCCTACTCGGTTATGAAGGGAAACCTGAACGGGCAATTGTTAGCTCAAGAATACCCGTCCGCTTTTGGTGAAGCGTCAACCCCATTGACGCGACCATCCTAAAAAGGTGGCGTGGTGAGGAATCACCGTCCGTTTACGGCGGTGAGGATGTCAACAATGGTATTTACTAGATTTCAACTATGACATTTACTGAAACTCAAACAAGAAGATCCGTCCTCTGCCTTCGCCCTGGTCAATTTGTTGTTACGCCTTCGATTGATCAAGTTGCCACTCGCGCCTTACGTTATCTAAACGCTGGTTTTTCCATCCATCTATGTGGTCCAGCAGGAACGGGAAAAACCACCTTGGCAATGCACTTGGCCAATTGTTTAGCCAGACCTGTGATGCTAATCTTTGGCGATGATGACTTTACCAGTTCCGATTTAATTGGTAGCCAGTCTGGTTATACCCATAAAAAACTGATGGATAACTATATCCACAGCGTTCTCAAAGTTGAAGACGAGCTAAAACACAATTGGGTGGATTCTCGGTTAACAATGGCCTGTCGCGAGGGGTTTACCCTAGTTTATGATGAGTTCAATCGTTCTCGGCCTGAGGTCAACAACGTTTTACTCTCTGCCTTGGAAGAAAAAATTCTCACCCTGCCGCCCACTAGCCATCAACCCGATTACCTACAAGTCAATTCTCAATTTCGGGCAATTTTCACCTCCAACCCAGAAGAATATTGTGGGGTTCATGCCACCCAAGATGCTTTAATGGATCGGTTGGTAACTATAAATATGCCTGAACCAGACCAACTGACTCAGACTGAAATTCTGGCTCAAAAAACGGGGATTGGTCGAGAAGATGCTTTATTTATTGTCAACCTCGTCAAAACCTTTCGTGTGAAAACTGCGACTGAAAAAACGTCGGGTTTGCGCTCTTGTTTAATGATTGCTAAAGTCTGCGCCTCTCACGATATTGCGGCCAACTCCGCTGATTCGGACTTCCGTGATATCTGCGCCGATGTTCTTTTGTCCCGCACCAATTTATCTGTTGATAAGTCAAGAGCGATTTTATGGGAAATCCTCGAGGACAATCCGTTAGAATCCTTATCCTTTGTAGAGGAGACGGAGCCTTCCGATGCCCAAGCGTCAACTTCTGAGCCTTCGACAGGAAATCAATCGTTAAAAGCCATTCAATCTTTACTGCGAGGCAACTTGCCCCAGCGAAAAGACTAATTTTATACTCTTATTGAGTGAAACCAACCGTGACTTCTTCCACTTTTGCTGGCTCGCTCAAAAACCAGTCAAACAACTCCCTAAAAACAGCAACTCAAGGTTCGAGTTTAGCGGATATACTCGAACGAGTTTTAGATAAAGGAATTGTGATTGCCGGCGATATTTCCGTTTCGATTGCCTCCACTGAACTTATCAATATCCGCATTCGTTTGTTAATTGCCTCTGTTGATAAAGCCAGGGAAATGGGAATCAACTGGTGGGAAGGAGACCCCTACCTCCATAGCCAATCCCAAGCTTTACTAGCAGAAAATCGGGAACTTTCACTCCGACTGCAAACCCTAGAAACTGAGCTTGAAACCTTAAAATCCTTAACCCAATTGACTGCAATAGAGAGCCATGATACCAGTCCGAACGATGAAGCACATCCCTCAGATGCGTGAAATTCCTCACTTGAATCCTCAAAGGTTAGGAAATTTACACGAGACGATTGCCCCCCTTGATAAAGCAAGGGAAACGGCGATTAACGGCTTGCCAGGTTATCCCTACCTCCCTAGCCAATGCCAAGCTTTATTCGCAGAAAACCTGGAACTTTCACGGCGACTTCAAGCCTTAAAATCCTTAGCCAAATTAAGTGCAATCGAGAGCCGTGATCCCAGTCCGAACGATCAGTCACATTCTTTATATACATTGAAATTCCTCAATTGAATCCTCAAACGGTAAAGAAGTTTACCGAAAAATTGGGTTTAAAGCCTCGCCCTTTTAGGGCGACTTGATCTGATGTATGATATTAAGAATAGGGATCTGGGTAAGCAACCGCTTAAAAAACCCAGTCATCGCCGGATAAACGCACCTTGAAAACTAGAGTTATGGGGTTCTATAGGGGAATGCTCCTATAGGTAAAAGCTCTCAGCGTCAAGTACCAGAGAAACCAATTATTTTAGAGGTTTTGAACTGTATCGTAGGGTCCCCCGAGAACAGGCTTCTGTAAGGTCGCAAAAGTCTGAGGAGAGAACCACCTCTGGGTTGGATTTCGCCAAGAATCTAATTCAAGTGGACTCGTTAAGCCAGAAATTCTCAGCAGTGATGCTACAAGAATCCACTTCCGTTTACGGCGTGGGGTATGTCAAATCATTATTTTCCCTCAGATAAAATTTCTTGGCCAAGCTCCCCACTAGAGACTCACCGTCAAAAACTGCTCATTTACCAATTCCAACCATGACACTTGCTTGCACACCTTACGATTCTGATAATCAAGCCTTGCTGACCCGTCCAGAAAGTAATAGCCAAGCTGGTTTAGCCCCTTTACTGTTAACTGTCGTGGAACTGGTACGCCAATTGCTCGAAGCCCAAATCATTCGCCGGATGGAAAAAGGGGTTCTCAGTGAGTCTGATTTAGATAGAGCCGCAGAAAGTATCCAAAAATTGCAAGAACAAATTCTCTATTTGTGTGAAATTTTTGAGGTTGAGCCAGAAGAGTTAAATGTCCACCTAGGAGAGTTTGGCACTCTTTTACCGGAAGCGGGGAGTTATTATCCTGGAAAGGAGGGTATTAAGCCCTCTGTGTTAGAATTAGTGGATAGACTTCTCAATACAGGAGTTGTTGTGGAAGGAAATGTTGATCTGGGTCTAGCTCAACTAGATTTAATTCATCTAAAGCTTCGTTTGGTTTTAACTTCTCAGCCGGTTTAATTTGGGAGAATACTGATGACAGTGGGTCTTTATTTGTATGGAATCTTTCCGGAACCAATTCCTGACGGACTCGTTTTGCAGGGGATTGATAATGAGCCGGTTCACAGTGAGATGATTGATGGTTTTAGTTTTCTCTACTCCGCTGCTCATAAAGAGAAGTATTTGGCATCCCGTCGCTATTTAATTTGCCATGAAAAAGTATTAGAAACTGTCATGGAAGCAGGGTTTACAACGTTGTTGCCCCTGCGGTTTGGCTTAGTTATCAAAACCTGGGAATCCGTCACCGAACAACTAATTACTCCCTATAAAACCCAACTGAAAGAATTATTTGCTAAACTGTCAGGACAACGAGAGGTTAGCATTAAGATTTTTTGGGATAATCAGTGGGAATTACAAGCGGCTTTGGAGTCTAATCCGAAGTTAAAGCAAGAACGGGATGCGATGATGGGGAAAAACTTAAATATGGAAGAAATTATTCATATAGGTCAACTCATTGAAGCCACTGTATTGCAACGGAAACAAGACATTATTCAAGTCTTTAGAGATCAATTAAATCATCGAGCCCAAGAGGTGATTGAAAGCGATCCGATGACGGATGACATGATTTACAATGCAGCTTATTTAATTCCCTGGGAGCAAGAGCCAGAATTTAGCCAAAACGTTGAAGCGATCGATCAGCAGTTTGGTGATCGCCTAAGAATTCGCTATAACAATTTAACTGCACCCTATACCTTTGCCCAACTTATCTAAGGAGAGTATTAGTTATGTTTCTCGATATTTTACTTCTTCCTGTTACCGGTCCTATTGGGGGTCTGATCTGGATTGGGGAGAAGATTCAAGAGCGTGCAGATATAGAATATGATGAGGCGGAAAATTTGCACAAATTATTATTATCCTTACAACTATCTTACGATATGGGCAACATTTCTGAGGAGGAGTTTGAAATTCAGGAAGAAGAACTTTTATTAAAAATTCAGGCCTTAGAAGAAGAGGCGGCAGAAAACGAATCTGAATTTTCTCTCTAAACTGGTAATCTTTCCCACCCTATAGGCCATGGACAAAATCACAAATTGTAGCGGCACTTAGTAAGGGCGGCTTTGACAAGCTCAAGAACTCGTTGAAGCTTGGTCAGAACTAGCCCTTGATTAAGCCTTAATATTCTAGGTAAAAAGCTTGGAAATTACTAGAATTATTAGAGGAGTGAGCAACAGTTTTGGGGGAATCAGGTTTTTTAGCTAAACTTAAACTAGGAGGGTTGGCTGTACGCAAATTTTGAATACTTTGTTCTGTAGTCTCAATTTGCTCTGTAACAAACGTGAGACGATTTTTTAATTGCTGAATCTGCCGCTCCATCATTTCTAATTTTTCTTGGATACGTTGTTTTTCAGTAATTAACTTATAAAGCTCAAGTTGCTGATCTGCTTCAGATTGTTTCCGAGGCATAGTGCTAATTTTAGATCTAATTGGTCTGGGTGAACGAGTGGTTGTCATAACAATCCCTGAATAACTTAGAATATTCTAGCATATCAACGCCCCAATATAAAAACTTGTAAAAAATCGTCAATTTTCTTTTGGTAAACCCTATGAAATTGTACAACCTATATACTTACGCTTTTTTGAAAACCCCCAGAGAAAGCCTAAAATTACCCGTTGGAATGGCTAACCCATTGTTACTGATAACTGGTGGAGATATCTCGGCCGTAGTCGAACCCGAAGTTTGTTTAGACACTTTACAAAATGATGATGAGCGCTTGATTCAATCGGTTTTATGTCATGATCGAGTCATCTGTGAATTATTTCAACAAACCACTATTTTACCCCTACGTTTTGGCACATCTTTTTTAGAGTCAGAAAATTTACTGACTCATCTTTGTTCTCATGGCCAAGAATATCAAGAAAAAATTGAAGAACTTGAGGGAAAAGGAGAATATCTTTTAAAATGTATTCCCCGTAAGCCAGAGGAGCCTGTACTCTCTTCTGAAAGCAAGGGCAGACAATATTTTTTAGCCAAAAAACAGCTTTATGAAGCCCAACAAGATTTTTATACTTTGCAAGGTTCAGAATGGCAAAATCTCGTGAATTTAATCACCCAAAACTATCCATCAACGAAGATTATTACTGCTCCAGGGACAGAATCACGAATTTATCTTTTAGTTGATTTTCAAGAACAACCTTTACTAATCGAGCAAGTTTTGCATTGGCAGAAAGCCTGCCCCCGTTGGGAATTACAATTAGGACAAGTTTCTCCCCCCTATCACTTTACTTAACTTGATTTCTCTATGACTAACTTTAACTTGGTAAATAACTCTCTAAGTCGTTATGACACTCGACATTTAGTTATGTTTAGTGGCAAAGGAGGAGTGGGAAAAACTACCCTTTCCTGTGGATTTGCTCGCCGTTGGGCTAAATTATTTCCCGAGGAACAAATCCTATTAATCTCAACCGATCCTGCTCATTCTTTAGGGGATGTATTGCAAACAGAAGTTAGCGATGAAGCATCACCTGTAAAAGACTTACCCAACTTAAAAGTTAGGGCATTAGATGCGGAAAAATTGCTTTTAGAATTTAAAGAAAAATACGGAAAATTTTTAGAACTTTTAGTAGAACGGGGCAGTTTTGTTGAAGGAGAAGATTTAACTCCTGTTTGGGATTTAGACTGGCCAGGTTTAGATGAAATCATGGGTCTATTAGAAATTCAACGATTACTAATAGAGAATGTTGTTGATCGAATTGTTGTTGATATGGCCCCCTCTGGTCATACCTTAAATTTATTGGAAATTAAAGACTTTTTAGAGATTATTCTCAATTCTTTAGAGTTGTTTCAAGAAAAACATCGTGTTATTTCGCAAACTTTTGCAAAAACCTACAATGCCGATGATGTGGATGACTTTTTAGTCAAAACAAAATCAGAATTAACTGAAGGCAAACAACTCCTACAAAATAGGGATTTTACCCTTTGTTTAATTGTGGCAATTGCCGAACCGATGAGTTTATTAGAAACCGAACGATTACTCAATAGTTTGCATCACTTAAATATTCCCTGCGGCAGCTTATTTATTAATCGCATTCTAACGGATCCTAATCAAAATTTAGATCGCTATAGTGAGCAACAGCAACTCCTCGATAAATTCCTCAAAATTCCAGGTCAAGAGACAATTTTCACCCTGCCTCAACAAGCAAAAGAACCACTAGGAGGTGAAGCATTAGATCAGATCATGAGTCAAATTAAAATCCTCGAACAAGTAGAATTTATTGCGCCGCCTCCTATTCAATGGCCGCAAAAAATTCTGCCGAGTTTTAGTGATTTTATTGACGACAAACGCCAACTCATTATCATTGGTGGCAAGGGGGGGGTGGGAAAAACCACCGTTGCTGCGGCTATTGGTTGGGCGTTAGCTAATCGTCATCCCGATCAAAAAATTAGAATTATTTCTATTGATCCTGCTCATTCTTTGGGAGATGCCTTTGGGACAAAGTTAGGACATCAATCCACACAATTAACTGATAATTTAAGTGGTCAAGAAGTTGATGCTAATATCATTTTAGAAAAATTTCGGGATGATTATTTATGGGAACTGGCAGAAATGATTAGTGGTGAAGGTAAGGAAGAAGGAAACATCAAACTAGCTTATACTCCGGAAGCTTGGCGACAAATTGTAGCTCAATCTCTGCCTGGAATTGATGAAATGTTATCCCTAGTAAAAGTAATGGAGTTATTAGACCAGAAAGAACAAGATTTGATTATTTTAGATACGGCTCCTACTGGTCATCTCCTGCGATTTTTGGAAATGCCAACGGCTTTAGGAGATTGGTTAAGTTGGATTTTTAAGCTTTGGATGAAGTATCAAAATGTCTTAGGGCGTGTAGATTTAATGGGACGATTACGAACCTTAAGACAACAAGTGATGTCTGCCCAGAAAAAACTAAAAGACCCCCAACATACAGAATTTATTGGAGTTTTGCAAGCCCAAGATGCTATCGTTGCCGAACAACTGCGATTGACAGCATCTTTGAAAAAAATGGGAATCTATCAACGTTATGTCGTGCAGAATCGTTATCATGCTAATGGGGAAATTGATCGGGATTTATTCCCAGATCAAACTTTGATCCGCTTACCCAGTTTACCCCGGTCAGTAGAACCTCTAGCCCGGGTAAAAGGCGCGGCAGATCTGTTATTTTAAAGGTAATTAGTCTGATCAAGTCGGACTTCTTAACCCCATCTATCACCCAGTCCCCACGGCAATTCTCATTTTGAAACGATTTTGCGTTGTTTCAGCGATCTAGAGACTCGTTAAGAATTATTAACCCCTCTAGGTGCAAGGGTTTTAATGTCATGAAACCTTAAAATGAGAATTGCTGCAGTCCCCATCTTTCACTTGACTCAGGAGAAATTTTATGGCAGAATTATTCAAAGGCTTCGAGCAATTAGTCGAACTGGCTAAAATCTTGGAAGAGAAACTGGAAAAAGGGGAAATTAAAACCGAAATGCAATTTAATTCCCGTCCCTTGAGTAATATTCCCCGTTCTGGCGGTATTCCCCGTTCAGGGGGAGTTTCTCGTCAGAGCAATTCTGGCGGGGATGATTTTGAGGTCAATCGCAATCGCTCATCCCCCACCGATTCAGGGGTTGAAGAAAGTGTGACACCGCCCGAAAGACCGACCACGGCTTCCCTGAAAGATGTTGGTGGCTTGACGGAAGTGATTAAAGAACTCAAGGAACTAATTGCCATTCCCCTGAAACGCCCTGACTTGTTGGCCAAGTTAGGACTTGAACCCACTCGCGGCGTTCTCTTAGTCGGACCCCCTGGAACCGGTAAAACCCTGACTGCCCGTGCTTTGGCTGAAGAACTCGGTGTTAACTATATTGCCTTAGTCGGACCAGAGGTGATTAGCAAATATTATGGGGAAGCCGAGCAAAAACTGCGGGGAATTTTTGAGAAAGCCGGTAAGAATGCGCCTTGTATCGTTTTTATTGACGAAATTGATAGCATGGCACCCGATCGCAGTAAAGTTGAAGGGGAAGTCGAAAAAAGACTGGTAGCCCAATTGCTGGGTTTAATGGATGGCTTTGCCCAAAGCCAAGGGGTGATTGTTCTAGCGGCGACAAACCGTCCCGACCATCTTGACCCTGCCCTCCGTCGCCCTGGACGGTTTGACCGAGAAGTCCTCTTTCGGGTGCCTGACCGCAAGGGCCGTTTAGAAATCCTGCAAATTCTCACCCGTTCCATGCCCCTAGATGAATCGGTTTCCTTAGCTCTGATTGCCGATAATGCGGTGGGATTTGTCGGGTCAGATTTAAAAGCCGTTTGCCAGAAAGCGGCCTATAGTGCTTTGCGACGCCAGGTTCCTACGATTGACTCGCAAATTCCGGAAACAATGACGGTGGTCCAAGCCGACTTTTTGCAAGCCCTAAAAGAAGTTAAACCGGCGGTATTGCGGTCTGTGGAGGTGGAATCTCCCCATGTGGACTGGGACAATATTGGCGGACTTGAACAGATTAAACAAACCCTACAGGAGTCCGTGGAAGGGGCATTACTCCATCCGCAATTATATACGCAAACCAAAGCCCAAGCTCCCAAAGGTATTTTACTTTGGGGTCCCCCTGGAACGGGAAAAACCTTATTGGCCAAAGCGGTTGCATCTCAGGCGCGAGCTAATTTTATCAGTATTAATGGACCTGAGCTTTTGAGTAAATGGGTAGGGGCGAGCGAACAAGCGGTGCGTGAGTTGTTTGCCAAAGCTCGTCAGGCAGCCCCTTGTGTGGTTTTTATTGATGAAATTGATACTTTAGCACCGGCAAGAGGTCGTTATAGTGGGGATTCGGGAGTGAGTGACCGGGTTGTGGGACAAATCCTCACGGAGTTAGATGGGTTGCAAACGGCGGCAACGATTTTAGTGATTGGAGCCACTAATCGCCCAGATGCGTTAGATCCGGCCTTATTGCGAGCGGGACGGTTGGATTTACAGTTAAAAGTTGATTTACCGAATGCCTCTAGTCGTTTAGCAATTCTGGGGGTTCATAATGATGAACGTCCTTTAGATGATGTGGATTTAGGCTATTGGGCCCAGGCAACGGAAGGCTGGAATGGCGCAGATTTAGCGTTATTATGTAACCAAGCGGCACTGATGGCAATTCGTCGTTATCGCCATCAGGGAATGACTGACCCGGCTGATATTCGCATTACAACGGCTGATTTTAATCATGCTTACCAACTGTTGGTTGAACAGCGTGCCAATTGATTTTTTTTCCCCCTTGCTTTAGTAGGGGGGAGAATCTCAATTCAGGAAAACCATCGTAAAAAGGAAAATTTTCAAAAATGTCTGCAATAATCGGTCTAATTAACTGACGGTTCGCTCCTTTTCTATTGACAGTGTTTTTAGATAGGGTCTGCTGAAAAAGTTTTTCGTGGGGACAGGGTGTGGGGTTGTGGGGTGTGGGGTTTTACCGATTTTGAGGGGGTCAATTACCTAATTTTCAGGGAAAAAGTCCCGGAATTTTCCCCCCGATCACTCCCGGATCTGGTAATTT
>NZ_JADEXI010000073.1:0-12846 GCF_015207185.1 Microcystis sp. LEGE 08355
CCCTAAAACCCCAAAACCCCAAAACCCCAAAACCCCAAAATCTAACACCCTAGTCATTCGGGGACTGAGGAGAGATTTTCAAAGAGGAAATGGCCCCTTCTTCTATGGGGGTTTCTAATGTATTCCTTTCCCCACCCAGAGAGGGAGTTTTACTATTGCCAGAACCGCCATCTTTGGGGGGTTTCGAGGAGAGGAATCGGGCCTCGAACTGTTTGATCAGCACATACAAAACCGGGACGAGAAATAAACTCAACACCGTGGAAATCAGATAACCGCCTAAGATTGCAGTTCCCAGGGACCAACGACTCATCGCTCCGGCGCCGGAAGCGATAACCAAGGGCAAGAAACCGACTAAACCGGAAATAGCCGTCATCAGAATCGGTCTTAAGCGTTCCGTCGAGGCCCGGGCTGCCGCCTCGGGAATACTTAAACCCAAAGTACGGGACTGGTTAGCGAATTCCACGATTAAAATCGCATTTTTGGCCGCTAAACCGATCAACATGACCAAAGCCACCTGAGCATAGATATTATTATTCACCGTCGGGAAGAGACTACCCACTTGTAGGAAATTCGCCCGCAACAGTATGGCCCCCATGGCACCCAGGATCGCTAGGGGAACGGTAATCATGATGATAATCGGGTCAATGTAGCTTTCGTACTGGGCTGCGAGGACAAGGAAAACCACGATAAAGGCTAATCCGAAGATCACTGGGGCAGCCCCGGCGGAAGTTTTTTCTTGGAAAGCTGTACCCGTCCAAGCGTAACCGAAACCGGGCTGCAGGACTTTCCGACAGACATCTTCCATCACTGCGATCGCCTGTCCCGTACTAAAACCGGGAGCGGGATTACCCTGAACGTTAATCGAGGGATAGAGGTTAAAGTTAGTGATAATCGGTGGATAGGTGAAGCGTTTGACGCTAACTAAACCCGATAGGGGAATATTGGCCCCGGTACGGGAACGGACGTAAAGACGGTTAATATCTTCGGGATTAGAACGATAATCCGCTTCTGCTTGGGCAAAGACTCGATACAAGCGATCGCCTAAGACGAATTGGTTAACGAAGTTGGAACCGAGATAGGTTTGCAGGGTTCCGAAAACGGCCTGCATATCGACGTTTTGCGCCTGTAGCTGGTTGCGATTGATGGAAAGTTCCAGCATCGGCGTGTCGGTGGTAAATTGGGTGAAAATTCCCGATAATTCCGGTCTTTTTCGGGCCTCGGCCATGACGTTATTAGCGTTGGCAATCAAAGCGTCCATGGGGAAAGAAGCGCGGTTTTGGATAAATAACTCGAAACCGCCGGTAGAACTTAATCCATCCACAGGGGGCGCATTAACGGCGAAAGCGCGAGCATCTCGGACTTTAGTGGCTAATTGTTGGTTAATTTTCCTAAGAATGCCGAAAACTGACTTATCTTCCCCAGTCCGTTCCGACCATTCTTTTAACTTGACAAAAAATAGCCCTTGGTTGCTGCCACTTCCGGCAAAACTAAAGCCCGCCATACCGACAAAGTGTTCCACTTCTTCGATACCGGCGAGAATTTCTTCGTTAATCTGACGGATAACCCGGTCGGTGTAGCGCAGGGAAACCCCGGGGGGTGCTTGCACCAAAACGAAGGCATAACCTTGGTCTTCTTCGGGGATAAAACCCTGGGGAGTGGTGTTGTAACTCCAAGCTGTGAGAAAGAGGGCGGCGATAAAGAAGGGTAAGACCAGAAAGCGAACTCGGATCAGAAATTCGATCGAGCGTCGATAACCTTCTTTAACTGCGTTGAAACCCCGATTAAAGCCCTCGAAAAACAGTCCCAAGGGTCCGCGGGTGCCTTGGGGCGGTTTCATGATAATCGCCGACATGGTGGGGGAAAAACTGAGGGCGTTAAAGGTGGAGATCAGAATTGAAGCGGAGATGATGACGGCAAATTGTCGATAAACGATCCCCACCGTACCGGGGAAGAAGGTGACGGGAATAAAAACCGCAAATAGTACAAGAGAACTGGCAATTACCGCCGAGGTTAACTCACCCATGGCATCGAGGGAAGCTTGAAATGGCCGCATTCCCTGTCGTAATTTTTCCGATACCGCCTCTACAACCACGATCCCGTCGTCCACCACTAACCCGGTGGCTAGAATGACGGCAAACAAGGAGAGGTTATTGAGAGAATAGCCTAAAGCGAGGGCGACGGCCATGGTTCCGATCAAAGATACGGGAATAGCGATCGCCGGAATGATCGTGGTGCGCCAATCCTGAAGGAAGATAAAAATGACGAGAATAACCAGTAAAATCGCCTCCACCAGAGTGCCAACGGCTTCTTCGAGAGAGGCGGCGACAAAGGCGGTATTATCGAGGGTAATGGCGATATTTAACCCCGGAGGGAAACTTGGTTCTAGTTCCGCCATTTTTTCTTTTACCAGTTTGGCAGTATTCCAAGCGTTGGAACCGGGCAACTGATAGACGATATAGACGACGGCGGGGGATTTGTCGAAATAGGCGGCGGTACTGTAGTTTTCGGCTCCGATTTCTGCCCGTCCCACGTCTTTAATGCGGATTAAATCGCCATTTTCCCCGACTTTGACGACAATATTTTCCGCTTCCTCCCCGGTGGCAACCCTACCAACGGCGCGAATGGCAATCTGGAATTGCTGATCCTCGGGACTGGGATCACCGCCAATTGTCCCCGCACCCACCTGAATATTCTGTTCTCGGATTGCCTGTACCACTTCGTTCGCCGATACACCCCTAGCGGCTAAAGCATCGGGATTAAGCCAAAAACGTAGGGCGTATTCCCTCTCCCCGATGATTGTTGTACTACCAACCCCCTCGATCCGGCGAATCTCCGCATCGATGACCCGATCGACAAAGTTACTTAAAAAGACCGTATCGTAGGGATAATTGCCCTTTTCATCCGGTTTGGCGGAAATCCCGTAGGCAAGGGTAACGCTGGGGGATTGGGTATTGGTTGTCACCCCCTGCCGGTTCACTTCTTCCGGTAAACTAGCGGCCGCGGTACTGACACGGTTTTGTACCAAGACTTGGGCAATGTTACGATCCATTTCCACCGGGAAAAAGACATTCACCGTACTTTGTCCAGTGTTGGTACTCTGGGACTGCATATAAACAATCTGTTCTGTCCCGTTAATCTGGCGATCGAGTACCGTGGTAACGTTATCCTGTACGGTTTTGGCATCGGTTCCCAAATAGTTGGCATTTACCGCTACCTGAATAAATGCCAACTGGGGCAGTTTTTCTAGGGGTAAAAAGGGAATAGCGATCGCCCCGATCAAAACGATTAAAATCGAGCAAACTGTGGTCAGAACGGGTCTTTTAATGAAAGTATCGGCAATACTAAGGATCATAGGGCGTTACTGGTTCATTTTTTCTAGGATAGTTGCGGCGGTGGGAGATTTACGGGTCAGATAATTAAATATTAATAGTTTAAAGATGGTATCTAGGATAACGGGAACCGTGGCCACAAACAAGCTAATAAATGTAATATTCTCGCGCCAACCAAAGTGCCGGAACAAAGTTTCTAGGATTACCGTCCAACCCTCCGCCGAGTGAAACCCAACAAATATATCGGTAAAGAGAATAAAGATAAAGGCTTTGGTTATATCATTTAAGCTGAGAAAATAACGACTAACATAAGCTCGCGTAATCGCCAATTGTTGACGACCAAAAATTAGGATCGCAATAAAGGCTATTAATCCCGTGAGATCCGATAGTAAGTTTTTCCAACCATCTTGACTTTCATAACCCGCTTCTCTGAATAATTCCTCCACCTGTTCCCGAAAGGTTTCTTCTGATTCATTCCCTACTTTTGCTACCCCTAAAACGTGCTTGATTTCTTCAATTTCTTGAAGCCTAGCAAATTCCGTGAGATATTTTTCGCCAATTTCCTGAGAAATATAAACTTCTGATATTTTCGCTCTATCCACCCCAAAATAGTTTAAAACAGGGCTAAAAACGAAGTTTCTACTAATAACCTGTACCGAGAGAGGAACTAAAATAATAATCAGGATAAAACGAATAGCAATCCGTTGCTGTTGTCGCAAGGTACGGAGTTGTTTAATAACCGTTTGTTCGTATTCGGGGGTTAATTCTTGCTGGAAGTTAAAAAATTTATTACCAGTCGCAGGAGAAATTGTCTGGCTAGTTTTATCTCTGGAGCTATCATCGGTGAGATTGGCATTAGGCAGATTTGGGGTTTGATTATTCGGTAATGGGGGCAGCAATTCCCCTAAATCTAGGCGATATTTACCGATAATATCCTCGATCACCTTTAAAGTCTCTAGGATGTTATTATTTTCTGGGTTAGTTTGCGGATTAAAAAAATTACCCAGACGCACTTGAGTTAAGTCAAAACGTATCTGTAATAATTCTCGCTCTAGGGTACTTTGAAAGTAATCATAAACACTTTTTCCTCCCACGGCAGCTGGGGAAATTTTTTGTCCCCCAAAATGTTTATCTTCGATCGCTTTAATTTTCAGCGCTCTCTGATAAGCTGATTCTAAGGCCACTAAAGAGCGTTTTTCTACCCATTGATTAATTCGATTCCAAGGCACGGCTATAATCCTCGCTTTTCTGTCATCACAATCACCACGGTAAGCTATCAGCGTTGGCTAGATAGCTACTTTCGAGAAATATCCATAATATTACATTTTGGGCGCATTGACTGCATCCTCACCATTGGTGAAATACAGAGTTTCTCATCAAAATAAATAAGTAGGTAGGTAGGCGTTAAAAATTATCAGATGCCCCCTTTATTAAGGGGGATCCCCCCGCCTATCGGCACCCCCCTTATCAAGGGGGGCAGGGGGGATCGAACCTAAAATCTATTTTTAATTTAATTATAACCAGCTACTTAAGTAGGTGGGTGGAATTAAATATAAAATGAACGTAGGTTGGGCTTCGGCCGTGATCTCAGCCGAACGGTTGAAGCATGAAACCCAACGCCTGCTCATGTTACGCTACCGCTAACCCATCCTACAAATAATTGTGCCTACCTACTTATAACCTAATTTGTTATCAACGACCGATGACCGACTCCCTAAAACGAAAACTTCCTAGCTCACCATTAGGATAACTGCTCTAATTAAAGTTAGCAATACTTTTTAGATATTGAATGTTCCTCTATAAACAAACTGTAAGCATTTCTAAAAACCTCTGGAGTAAATCTATTAGCCTGTTGCCGACAATTTTCTGGATCAATTTTATCACCGTGATCAACAAAATATTTAACCGCTTCCAGCAAGGATTGGGGATTTTGTTCCCCAAAAAGTAATCCTGTTCCCTGGGGAGAATTTTCCCGCAGCTCCCGCACGGTTTCTAAAGCACCTCCGGCAGCAAAGGCAATCACGGGAGTACCACAAGCTTGCGCTTCCACTAAAGCAATACCAAAATCCTCACAAGCAGCATAAATAAACGCTTTTGCTCTCGACATATATTCTGCTACCATTCGATCAGAAACCGCACCTAAAATCTGAATATTATCCCTCGCTAACTGTCGAATTAAAGCCATTTGTGGACCATCTCCAATAACCACTAGGGGTAATCCCAATTGATTAAATGCTTCCACAATTAAAGGGACTTTTTTATAACTAACCAAACGAGAAACTACTAAATAAAAATCTTCTTTTTTCTCTTGGTAGGGAAAACGCTCGATTTGTACGGGGGGATAAATAACTTTTGCCTCCCGTCGATAACAGCGCCAAATTCGTCTAGCGGTGTGGTGGGAATTAGCCAGAAAATAGTCCACACGATTAGCAGAAATTACATCCCACTGACGCAACCCATGCAAAAGATAACGGGTGAAAATACCGGGTAATCCCTGTCCTAACTTACTATTAGCCAGATAGTCAAAAGTTAAATCCCAAGCATAACGCATCGGACTGTGACAGTAACAAATGTGAACCTGGTCCGGTCGAATTAAAACCCCTTTAGCCACACAATGGGAGGAGGATAAAACTACATCATAATCCTCTAAATTTAACTGCTCGATCGCTAGGGGAAGAAAAGGTAAGTATTTTTGGACGCCATTTCTCGCTTTCGGGAAATTTTGCAGAAAAGTTGTCCCGATCGAGCGACCATAGAGATAACTATCGGGATTAGTGGACTCAAAATCGATCAAAGCGTATAAATCCGCCTCTAGACATTGTAAAATCTCCTTAACCACTAATTCCGATCCCCCCGTCGCTTTTGGGGTTAACCACTCGTGAACCAGAGCATACTTCATAGGATAAGGATAATCAATAATCTCAGCGGTAATTATAGCAGTAAGGGATCAGCAGTTTAATAGTTCACTTTCCGGCTTTCTCTTCCCCAAAATTACCGACACATACCCGATCACGGTAGAAACCCCTAGGAAGAAATTATTAAATTTTTCAAGAAAAATTGCAAAGTTTAGTAAAAATTACTAGCAAGATCAGATGATCGACTCTATACTATAATGGGGATCAAGGAAAAAATAGGTTTAAACCGATTGGGATCAAGAAAAACTAGCTTTACATACAGAAGATAACTAATTAATGAGGTTTGCTATGATCACCCTGCAACAAGTACGCTGTCCTAATTGTGGAAATTTTGCCGAAAGACAGCATATTTTAGAACACCATCTCGTTAGCACCGCCTGTTCTCACTGTGATTATCTGTTAGTTAGTTGCAGTCTCACGGGAAATGTACTAGAGTGCTATGCACCCGGTATTGGTTTAAGAAATTAACGCCGCTCCCTAGCCAGATCGAAAATGTCTTGTCAAAATTAGAGTGGAGAAGACAAAATCAAGGAGCTAAGTAGCTATGGGGGGTAATTTCTTCAAGGGAGCGATCGTCCTAGGGGTAGTAGCGGGGATTATGGGATTTACCAATCCCCCCCAAGAACTTTACAGCGAATACGCCGCCGAAAAACTCCTCGCTCATGCCGACAAAATCGCTTGCGAGAAAATCAGTCTCTGTGGCTCGATCGATTCTTTGCCGGTGGCAGCCAGAAATGTGATCAAAAATCAAATCTTAAAACCAGCGATCGAAACCTCTAGTCAACGGCAAAATTTAGGTGTGTTCAGCATTTACACCACAGAGGTACCGGGGGTGGCTAAAATTACAACTCTTGGCGCTTTTGGGCATTTCTTGACTTTCTCGGAGACTTAGGTGAGATTACTGCCAGCTTAACCGCTACCAGCTTAATAATGAGTTAAGATGATCGTGTTAACCCGCGATTTGAGCGATAGAGTAGTCAAGAATACAGATTAATCCTGCCTAACCGTGTTTAATTTTCTGCCCATTCTCCGAGAAGCGATCGCCCGTTGGTGGTCCGAATTCACCCTCCAAACTAAATTAATGGCTGCGGCTACTTTAGCCGTTTCTTTGTTGATGAGTGGTTTAACCTTTTGGGCGGTTAACACGATCCAGCAGGATGTCCGTCTCAATGATACCCGTTTTGGCCGGGATTTAGGGCTGTTATTAGCCGCTAATGTCTCCCCTCTGATTGCTGAGGACAATTTAACCGATTTAGCCCGTTTTTCAGCCCGTTTTTATAGTAGTACCTCCAGTGTGCGTTATTTGATCTACGCTAACGAGGAGGGTCAAATATTTTTCGGCATTCCCTATTCTACCGCCGAAGTTAAGAACTCCCTGACGATTGAGCGTCGCATTCAATTACCGGAAAATTATGGCGAGAATGGGGAAACTCCCCTCATCCGTCAGCACAAAACCCCCGACGGTGAAGTAACCGATGTCTTTGTTCCCTTAAATCATGAGGGCAAATATTTGGGAGTATTAGCGATCGGGATCAATCCTAACGCTATTGTGGTGGCTTCTTCTAATTTAACCCGTGATGTGACTATTGCCGTTTTTGTCTCGATTTGGGCCATGGTGATTCTGGGGGCGGTTTTTAATGCTTTAACTATCACCAAACCAATCAAGGAGTTATTAGTCGGGGTCAAAAATATTGCAGCGGGAAATTTTAAGCAGCGCGTTGATTTACCCCTGGGAGGAGAGTTAGGGGAATTAATTCTCAGTTTTAATGAAATGGCGGAAAAGTTAGAACGATACGAAGAACAAAATATCGAAGAAATGACCGCCGAAAAAGCCAAACTAGATACGTTAATGTCCACTATTGCTGATGGAGCAATTCTCTTAGATACTAACTTTCAATTATTATTAATTAATCCCGCAGCTCGGGAAATATTTGGCTGGGAAGATCAGGAGATTATCGGTCAAAATGTCCTACATCTTTTTCCTTCGGAGTTAACGGTTAAACTAACTAAACCTCTCTATCAAATTGCGGCAGGAGAAACCCTCCAGCCAGAAGAATCCGCTAATCAAAATCAGAAAAATGCTGTTATTGATCAGGAAAATAATAACTATTCCCCGGCGGAATTTAGATTATCTTTAACTCACCCGAAACCCTGCACAATTCGCATTTTGTTAACTCAGGTATTCGATCAGTATCGGGAGAATGTCCGGGGAATTGCTATGACGCTACAGGATATTACCAGAGAAACAGAATTAAATGAGGCAAAAAGTCAATTTATTAGCAATGTTTCCCATGAGTTAAGAACCCCTTTATTTAACATCAAATCTTTTATTGAAACCCTGACAGAATTTGGTGAGGATCTCAGCGATACAGAAAAAAGAGAGTTTTTAGAAACCGCCAACCATGAAACCGATCGCTTAACTCGTTTAGTTAATGATGTTCTCGATCTTTCTCGGTTAGAATCCTCCCGTAACTATAACTTAGATGCGCTCGATATCGGACAATTAATCGAACAAACCCTGAGAACCTATCAACTCAATGCTAGGGATAAAGGACTAGAATTAAGCTCGGAAATTGAAGCCAATTTACCACCAATTTTAGGCCATTATGATCTACTTTTACAGGTATTAACTAATCTAGTCGGTAACTCCCTAAAATTTACTCCTGCTGGCGGTAAAGTGGTGATTCGTGCCTATAAAATCAGCAAAGATAATCCCCAAGAAACTCTCAAAATTCGCGTGGAAGTATCCGATACTGGTATTGGCATTGATGCCGAGGATCAAAGTGCCATATTCGATCGCTTCTATCGGGTAGAAAATCGCGTTCATACCCTAGAAGGGACGGGATTAGGATTATCGATTGTCAAAAATATTATCGAAAAACACTATAGTCAAATTCATTTGATTAGTGAAGTGGGAATTGGCACAACTTTCTGGTTCGATCTAGATTTATATCAAGGCTTGATCGCCAGCAAAAAAATTAACGACGTGAGTTTATAAAAGCCAAAGCAATACTGCCCAAAATCAGGGTTAATAATAGCAATAATCCCTTATTTCTGAGACACCAATTTTTAAAAACCCTAGGGAGAGGGAGAGGAGGAATTTTTTCGGCTATTATTTGGCTATTTTTGTATAAAGTGCAGCTGGTAGCGTAGGGACGTTGGGGAAAATTGCAGCTATCATCGCCATGATACAGACAAGTTTGGCATAAAAACTCGCCAGTGACAGCTTGATGCAGGGTCATGCCGGGATGACCATAGGCCTTTAAAATATTAGAACAGTAGGGACATTGTAAGGCCTGACTATCGACCTTGTGCTGACAACGAGGACAGGCAATCATAATCGCTAAATTTTCCCTTTGAGGATTGTCATTGTTGATGATCATAGACTATAGCAAAATCCCCAGGCTTTTTCTGGTTATCTCACTAAATAGCTGCGCCATTGCGAGGCAACTTCTTCCAGTAAACGCCAAGTTTTCCCCTCGATCTGTCTTTGTAAATAAAGATCAAAATTGTTGTGTTGTTTGGTATCTTTTTGATGGGGCAATTGTAGAGTTAGATCGTAATCTCCCTGCAAGTGATAAGCGGGTAAATTGCCCACATAAATCGGTTCCAGACTGGTGACATTAATTTTAGCAATTTTTACCTGCGGCTGATCGATCTGTAAAGATTGACTAAGGCGATCGGATGTGTGACGAAATTGTAATAAAAGGGCTTTAGTGACGATTTCTCCAGGGGGGGCAAATTCTTGCGGAGGAGTGACACTACCACAAGCAGTCAGGAAGACAAGGAAAATACTGGTTAAAAAACCGAGAAAACGGCGCATACAATGATATTTTGAAAAAGAATGGCAGCGAGTTAAGAAAGATTATGACTCAACCAAATGAGCGAGAGAATTTCAGCCAAGCAGAAACGGTGATCCGACTACAAGAGGCGATCGAGCAGTTAAATTCGATCATTTCCCAACTTAACACGGGAACGGGGATAGTGTTACCCCCAAAAGTTGCTGTTGATAATCTTCTTAACTCAACGCAACAGTTAGCCGCTGCTTTAAAACCAGACGAATTCGCAGAAGTTGAGCAAAGTTTAACCCCAGATTCTCCCATCGAAGCAGCGGAGGGAATCGACGATATTTTACCAGATTTCGAGCAGGTGGAAGGGTGGTGGACGGCGATTTTAAACAAAATTCGCCGACTTTTACCTGGGGGAATTAGCGAAAAAATTCCCGATTGGTTAATCACTGGCTTGTTAACAGGAAGTTTAGTCACTATCCTCTTAGTAGCCGTGATCAGTTTACCGAAAAATCCGGCGGAAATTGCCGAAAATATGCCTGAAGTTGTCTCTAGTCCTTCCCCGGCTGCCGGGGAAATTATCGCAACTCCCCCAGAATTAACCGCACCAGAGGCACCGATTCCCGTCCCGATTACTAAAGCAAAACCGCGATTAACTCCCGAACAAAGTTTAGTCGCAGCTATTCAAGAGGAAATTACCGATTTAACTACTCGTTATCCCACCGGGATTATTTCTACCGTAGAGGCGGACTTTTTGGCTAGTCGTCTAGTAGTTATTTTAGGCGATAATTGGTATGGTTTGGAGGCATCACAACAGGATAAATTGGCTAATTCGGTTTTTCAACGTTGCCAAAGTCTTGATTTTCGGCGCTTGGAAATGAAGGATAACGAAGGAATCCTCCTCGCTAGAAGTCCCGTTATCGGCGATCGAGTGGTGATTGTCAATCGCACTCAACCCACCGCTGCTATCTCCCCTGGTGAGTAGTTTTCAGCGCGGGGGGAGGGAGTTTCAAGGCAGCCTCAACAATTTTCGCCAACCAGTCTGCTTTTTCCCCTCGCTGGTTAGATATCTGAATATACACAAAGATTAGTGATCCCTGACTTAACAGTGCTATAATTAGCTAGGTAAAATTTTGTAACGATTCTTAATCTTGAACCTACCTGATAGTCAATGCTCCCCTCCGCCTTGGGTGGTAGCAGTCGTTTTGGTGCGAGAAAAATTGCTCCGATCCAACCCAACTCCCTTAAACCTTTCTAGGGTTCCCCCGACCGCCAAAATTTTGACCTAACTACCCAGAATTAAGAGACTTCAGATTATACCATGAACTCTGTTATTCGTCAACAGCGAGCGCTGATCACTGGAGCCAGTAGCGGCATCGGCAAAGAAACCGCCCTCGCTTTCGCCAAGGCGGGAATTAATCTGGTTTTAATCGGTCGCAATCAGCAAAAATTGGCAACCGTGGCGGCAATGGCGGCAGATTTAGGCGTATCAGCCCAAGCTTACCCCTTAGATTTGGCAGATATCCCGGAAGTAGCTCCTAGTATCGCTAAAATCGCCCAAGAATCCGGACCGATCGATATCCTGATCAATAATGCTGGCATGGGTTACACAAATCCCTTAGCTGACACACCTTTGTCAGACTGGCAGCGGGTGATCGACCTGAATTTAACCAGTGTTTACCAGTGTGTGCAGGGGATTTTACCTGCCATGCGTCAACAGGGAGGAGGCACGATTATTAACGTTTCCTCGATCGCCGCCGATAATTTTTTTCCTGATTGGGGGGCCTATAGTGTCAGCAAAGCGGCATTAGTGGCATTTTCTCGCATCTTAGCGCTCGAGGAGCGGGCTAACGCCATTCGCGTCACGATTATCATCCCCGGGGCTGTCAATACTCCCATCTGGGACAGCGATAGCGTCAAAGCAGATTTCGATCGCTCGGCCATGTTAACCCCGGATATCATCGCGCAGGCCATTCTGCAAGCGGTGTTACTACCCAAACAGGCCGTAGTGGAAACGATGACCATTATGCCCAGTGCGGGGGCATTATAACCCGAAATACTTCTATTTATCAATCAATTCGCCTACAGGCCTCTTCATTATGACCATAGCTTCTTCTAACGGTTTAAACGGTAATCTAACCGACGCTATCCAAGCACGCGTGACCACTCGCCCCGATCGCAACACCCACAATGGCAAAACCGCTCAAATTCATCCAACTTCCGACGAAAACAAAGAACAGATGATGGATGCGGTCAGAAATATTCTGATCTCGGTGGGAGAAGATCCCGAAAGAGAAGGTTTATTAAAAACCCCCAAACGGGTGGCCGAAGCGATGCAGTTTCTCACCCAAGGCTATCAACAATCCCTAGAAACCCTCGTTAATGGTGCGATCTTCGATGAAGGTCATAATGAGATGGTATTAGTGCGCGATATTGACTTCTTTAGTCTCTGTGAACATCATATGTTACCCTTCATGGGGCGGGCCCACGTTGCCTATATTCCTAACCAAAAGGTGGTTGGATTAAGTAAATTGGCTCGCATTGTGGAAATGTATTCCCGTCGTTTACAGGTTCAAGAGCGTCTCACCCGTCAGATTGCCGAAGCGATTCAAGAAATTCTTGACCCCCAAGGGGTTGCGGTAGTCATGGAAGCAACCCATATGTGTATGGTGATGCGCGGGGTGCAGAAACCAGGATCCTGGACTGTCACCAGCGCTATGTTAGGAGTCTTCCAAGACGAGCAGAAAACCCGCGAGGAGTATCTTAACCTGATCCGTCATAAACCCAATTTCTTCTAGTCAGGGAGATGGGGAA
>NZ_JADEXI010000074.1:0-12820 GCF_015207185.1 Microcystis sp. LEGE 08355
GCGGCTAAAACCGCCGCCGCCGCCACCGCCGCCAGTACCAGAGCAGTTACCTTCTACATTCAAGACAGGAATAGGAATTGCACGCTTAATTTTTTCCCCAGCACATTCATAGTCATAACTCAATCCCCATGAAATCGAGCAAGGTACTTGAGGTGTAGAAGATGTACTAATATCACCACTATTGCTAGGCAAAGTGTCAAAGTCCGCAATACGGGTAATTCTTACCGGGATGGTAATCGAACTTTTGGCGGCTAAAATGTCAACCCCATTGATTAAAGGCTCAATCTTATAGAAGGGATGTTCAGGTAAATTTAAGGCAATATCATTCGCCGCAATCAACCCATGATTAGTCACAGTCATGTTAATTTGCATGACTTGACCAATTGCTTGTAAATCTTTTAAATCGATTAAAGGCGGGTCAATTGTTACTACAGGAATTGGAACATCAGTCTCAAACGTCGATTGAACCGTAATAATATATCGATCTTCAATTTCTGTCGGTGTTACTGTCCAGGTATATTTAACTGTTTGTCTTGACAAAAATGCCTGAATATCCTCTGTTTCTCCCGCACCAATATAAATATTCTGCTCATAAGCATCATGGTTATCCGCAGTAATCCGCAGTTTATAATACCCCTCTGCTAAATCAGTTTTAGACAATATCCCATCGGCATCTTTTTCTGAGGAAATAACGGTTCCTGTAAAGGGATCTAATAGGGTAATTGTCGCATTTTCTAACCTGGGTGAACCTTCCGCAAAAAAGAATAATTCATCAACAACACTAATATTTAAATTCCCTTTCGCTTCCGAAATCGCACGGAAATTAAACGGTAAGCTTAAGGATGCTTCATCCCCGGAAATAACTACATTTCCGTTATAAACTGTTAACTCTTGGGTCGCTGATGGTTGTAATAATAAGGATACTTTAGTTGATTGACCGGGATTTAAAGACGGTAAAGTGACCGCAGAAGCGGACTTTAACCAAGAAGCATTAGGAAGCAGAATATTTAATTCTCCTGACGCAATTTCCCCTTGATTACTAACCGTAAACTCGACTATTGTTTGACCTCCCCGCAACATCGAAGCTTGTAAACTGCTGGTATCTGCCACTAAACGGGGTAATAGTCGCGCCACATCTACTCGTATTGGTAGATTTGCGGTAACGCCTTCAGCGGTACTTAATCCCAGACCAAAGTTGTAATAACTCCATTTATCATCGGGGACATTAATACTGTAATTAACCGTGATTTCTTCATTACCCCCTAAACTTGTTTTCTCTGGGGTGACATTGACTGTCCAATCACTTGGCGCACCATTGACTGTAGCAGTTAATCCCGATAAGCTTAGATTACTCAGGTTTTGTAGTTTCACTGACCCATTAAAGGTGGTTCCTTCGGTAATCTTTTGGGAAACCTGCGTTAAGAATTGGTCATTTTGTTCAAACCGCATTCCTAAGAGAGTAAAACTATCTTCTGGGGTAGTATCTTCACTCGCAAACCCCGGGAAATAAGCATTGATATTATAAGTTCCCGCTTCTCCGGGTAAGGGAGTAAATTGACGGACAAAATTACCATTTCCATCGGTAAACGCATCAAACTCTCGAATATTTCCTTTATTCTCTACCCGGACTTTGACAAATTCAAACGCTACAGGAGAATTATCACTATTACTTAATGCTTGTCCCCGGAGAGTGACGGGATTACCGGCGATGGCAGTTTCTGTGTCAGAATAAACCGTACCACGATAAGCAGGTGTTACTGTTACTGGGGTAATCGTTGTATTATTGCTTTCCCCTATTGTGACTCCTTCATTAACGGTATTTCCGTTATCTGTCACCCCAATTAGGTAATATTGTCCTGGATTACGGGGAGCAAAGTAAGTTACTGTGCGATTGTATGATGTTCCGGGTAATAAATTGGCTGGAGTTTCTGTACTTCCTAAGCCAAATTCTCCTAATAAGGTGTCGTTGGTGTCTAACTTATTATCGGTTGATAAATAAACTCGGTCTTTCCAACTTCCCGTCGCGGCGATAATCCCGTTATTGGTGACTGTGTAGGTAAATTGAGACTGCTTGGTTGTATAAGTTGGGGGGATTCCTTGTAATTGAGTGAGGACTAAATCAGGAACATTAATATCTGTGATTTCTAAGCTATCACTGCCACTATTTAATCCTGTTGCTGAAGCGGTAATATTAACGGTTTGACTTCCATCATTGATTCCGTCACTAATTCCGGTAATAGTGAAGGTGGCTGAAGTTTGTCCCGCAGCAATTGTTACTGTGTTGGGGACTGTTGCTTCGGTGGTATCGCTGGAATTGAGGGTAACAATTAAGTCGCTGCTGGTATTGGTATTACGGGTAAGGGTTGCTGTTGCGGTTCCTGTTTCTGAGATAACATCTTTGTCAATAACGACTTTTAAACTGGGACTTTCGTTATCGATGATATTAATATTAGTGGTTGCGGTTCCTGTATCGGTTGCTAAGTTTGTCCCTGTATAGGTAGGTTTGGCGGTGATGGTAACTGTTTGATTACCATCTAAAACGGTATCATCAACTCCGGTTATTTCAAAGGTGACAGATGCTTGATTGGCGGGAATGATAACAGTAGCAGGGACGGTTGCGGCGTTAATATTACTACTGGATAGTTGTACCTGTAGTGGGGTATCGGTAACGAGATTACGAGTAACTGTTGCTGTTGTTTTACCCCCATTTTCGTAGATCCCCCCTGGCCCCCCTTCAGAAGGGGGGAGAATATTGAGGGTTAACGTAACTGCATCATTATCAATAATTGCTAGGGTATCTGAACCACTAACAAATCCTTGTGCTGTGGCAATAATGGTGTAGTTTTTTGCTAGTTCTATTAATGTATCATCAACCGCATTCAGGTTAAAGTTAACTGAATTTGACCCAGCGGGAATGGTTATTGTCGTCGGGACGGTTAGTTGGGTGTTGTCGCTGCTAACGAGGGTTACTGTTAAGGGGTCTGTGGTGTCGGTATTGCGGGTGACTGTTCCCTGAATGGTGTTACCTTCGGTGACTTGTTCGCTACTAATATTAACGGTTAAGGTGGGTTTAAAGTCGTTGTCAATAATATTGACAATTGCGCTGTTTTGTGAGCCGATTGTTACGCCGTTGGTGGGGTTAGATAGACTGAGATTGATGGTTTCTGTGGCTTCAAAGATACTGTCATCAATGATGGGAATGGCGACGGTTTTACTGGTTTCTCCGTTGGCGAAATTAACCGTAATTGCGGTGTTATTGTAGTCAGATGGTGCAGTTGCTGTTCCATTTGTTAGGTTGATTCTGACACTAACTGCGCCATCACTTCCATTGCTACGAGTTAAAGTAACTGCGGTAACAGGGGTTCCATTTTCATTGACTGAATAAGTCCCATTGCTAAATTGAATGACTCCTGGTACTGCGTCATTATCAATAATCGTTAGAGTGGCGGTTTGCTGGGTTCCTAAGGTGGCGCCACCTGTGGGATTGGAAAGGGTTAGGTTGACGGTTTCTGTTGGTTCATAAATGGTGTCATTATTGATAGGAATAGTAACAGTTTTACTGGTTTGTCCGTTAGCAAAGGTGACGGTAATGGGTGTATTAGTGTAATCGTCTCCTGCGGTTGCACTTCCATTACTAGGAGTTAGAATAACGCTAACTTCCCCGTCGCTTCCATTAGTCCGAGTTAGGGTGATATTCGCTGTTCCGTTTTCGTTGACGGTGTAGTTACTGTTATTGAGGTTAATTGTTCCCCGTTGCGGTAAGTCATCGTTAAGAATGGTTAAAACTGCTGTCGTCTGGGTTCCTAATATTGCGTCACCTTGGGGATTAGACAGACTGAGATTGATGGTTTCGTCTGTTTCAAATTGGCTATCGTTAACGATGGGGATGGTGACGGTTTTACTGGTTTCTCCGTTGGCGAAGTTAACCGTAATTGCGGTGTTATTGTAGTCAGATGGTGCAGTTGCTGTTCCATTTGTTAGATTGATTCTGACACTAACTGCGCCATCACTTCCATTGCTACGAGTTAAAGTAACTGCGGTAACAGGGGTTCCATTCTCATTAACTGAATAAGTCCCATTGCTAAATTGAATGACTCCTGGTACTGCGTCATTATCAATAATCGTCAGGGTGGCGGTTTGTTGGGTTCCTAAGGTGGCGCCACCTGTGGGATTAGAGATGGTTAAGTTGACGGTTTCTGTTGGTTCATAAATGGTGTCATCAACAATAGGAATAGTAACAGTTTTACTGGTTTCGCCATTAGCAAAGGTGACAGTTATGGGGGTGTTGTTGTAGTCATTAGGGGCGATCGCACTTCCATTTGAGGGGGTTAAGGTAACGCTAACTTCTCCGAAGCTTCCTCCAGTTCGATTGATTGTTACCGCCGCAATAATGCTGCCATTTTCGTTAATACTATAACTGGGAGAACTAAAGGCAATTTTTCCAGCTGAAATAGGGTTATAAGTAGTGTTAAAATTCCAGCTTAAAATGTCATGATACCCACTAGCTGCACCCGTTCCAGAGGTAAATCCAATATAGGCGTTAGGAGTTTGTAAAACAGAAATAAGATCAACGCTATAGGAGAACAAGGGATTATCTGGACGCTGATTTGTTGAGGCGAGACGTACTTCTAATAAACTATCAACCCCATTATAATCGACCCACGCCGTCCAGATATTGCCATTATTCAATCGGGTCGGAATAGGCTGAAGTACCACAGAATCAATATTACCATTAATATTAATTCCTACATGATTGCCACTATCATCATCAATTGAACCATTGTTATAAGTATCAAATTCAATCCCTAGACTGGGATTAATTCCAGAGTAACCAATTCCCCCACCGCTACCACCAGTGTTATTAGCCACTGTTTGTACAACAAATACTAAACCATCGGCTCCTTGTCCGTCATTATCAGCAATTCCTTGAGGATTAGAAATTTGAAACTGGAAGGCAGTGCTAAAAGATGCGTTATTCTCTAAAGAGATACGATTAGTCAAGAATGCACTGCCGCTTTGCGACAAACCATCTGTAAGGCGTAAAACTGGGTTAGTATTATTAATATCTAGGGTTTGTTTGGCAACTCCATTAAGAGTAAAATCAGGAGAAATAATAAGTTTGCCAGTGCTTTGATTGCCTAATGTTGCTCCACCCGTAGGATTAGTTAAAGTTAAGTTGACAGTTTCATAAAACTCAAATTCATTATCGCTAACGATAGGAATAGTAACAGTTTTACTGGTCTCACCATTAGCGAAGTTAACGGTGATGGGTGTATTAGTATAGTCGTCTCCTGCGACTGCACTGCCATTACTAGGGGTTAGGATAACGCTAACTTCCCCGTCACTTCCATTAGTACGAGTTAGGGTGATATTGGCTGTTCCGTTTTCGTTGACGGTGTAGTTGCTGTTATTGAGGTTAATGCTTCCCCGTTGCGGTAAGTCATCATTAAGAATGGTTAAAACTGCTGTAGTCTGGGTTCCTAATATTGCGCCACCTTGAGGATTAGAGAGGCTTAAGTTGAAGGTTTCGTCTGCTTCCAATTGGCTATCGTTAACGATGGGAATGGTAACGGTTTTACTGGTTTCCCCATTAGCAAAGTTGACGGTAATTGGGGTGTTATTGTAGTCAGATGGTGCCGTTGCTGTTCCATTTGTTAGGTTAACTGTTACACTAACTGCACCTGTAGTATTTCCTGTACGATTAATCGTCACAGCATTAACGACAGTACCATCTTCATTAACGCCAAATTGAGAATTACTAAAAGAGAGAACACCCGCATTAACATCATCATTAATAATAGTGCTAGTAACTGTATTGGTTGTTCCCCGATTATAATTAGCACTAGAAACCAGAGTCAAACTAACTGTTTCATCTTGTTCAAATATACTATCTGCTGTGGGGTCAATGGTTAAAGTTGCTGTATCCAAACCCGCAGCAAAAGTAATCGTTCCACTGGTACTGTTAAAACTAGCCGCACCATTTTGAGCATAGTCATTATTAAAAGTTGCAGTTCCTCCTACATTAAAACTAACAGTGAGAGGATTAGCTGTATTGCCAGTCCGAGTGAAGGTGTAAACAAGATTACTTGTTCCATCTTCTGTCACACTCGCAGGAGAAACCGCGAGGGAAACGGTTGGTAAATCATTATCAACAATGGTTAACGTAGCTGTAGTTTGCGTCCCTAAGGTTGCGCCACCAGTGGGACTGCTGAGGGTTAGATTTAGGGTTTCATTCCCTTCAAAATCAGAATCATTGACAATAGGAAGGGTTACGGTTTTACTGGTTTCTCCGGGACCAAAAACTACAGGGACAGCTAGGGAATTGTAGTCATCGGGAAAGACCGCCGTCCCATTACTTAATAAAACATTAACACTGACCGTTCCTTCGCTACCATTAGTCCTTTGTAGGGTAACAGCATTCACCGCTGTACCATTTTCGTTGACGCTAAACGCAGAGGTGGTAAAGGACAAGACCCCAGCGAGATCGTCTGCGACATTAGAGATAGAGATCGTGAGGTTGCGTTCGTAGGATAATCCTGTATTGTCAGTCGCTTTGACTCGGATTGTATGTTGGGTGTTGGTTTCGTAATCCAATAAGCTACCATCAGCGACCACCAATTGATTATTAACGATCGCAAATCGTCCACCGGCATTATTAATCAGACTAAAAGTATGAGTATCGTTAGTATTGTTATCCGAGGCACTTAGCAGGCCAATAACAGTATTATTAGCGCTGTTTTCAGGAACAGTACTGTTATCTAAGGTGATATTCGTCGGAGCGCTATTCACCACACTCAAGACAAAGCTATCGCTTGTGGAAGCACCACTCTGATCGGTTGCTATAACTTTTAGATCATATTGTCCCGCTTGGGCCGCACTAGGATTACCACTAAAAGTGCGATCATTAAAGGTTAACCAACTGGGAAGGGTACTGCCATCGGCTAAGGTGGCTGAGTAGGTTAAAGAATCGCCAACATCGGAGTCTTGGAAAGTATTAGCAGAAATAGTGAAATTGGAAGACCGATTGCTAAAAATACTGGTATCGGTAATGGGATTAGCAAGGGTGGGAACATCGTTAATTGAGTTAATAGTTAAAGCTACGGTTGATGGGTTAAGTGCGTAATTGGTTCCATCCGAACCGTTCCAAGTAAAACCAGCGATTCCGTTGTAGTTGGTATTTGGGGTAAAGGTTAAATTGCCTAAATTTGCTACAGCAATTTCTTGTTCAACAGCAACTGGACTATTATTTAACTTAAGAAGTCCGTTACTCGGTAAGTTAATAATCTTGATTTTGGCTAGGGGGACACCACTACCACTGTTAAAGACACTGGCAAAGTCATTAGCTGTAAAGGGAATAACCTGATCCTCATTTCCGGTTTTCTCAACAACACCAATGGTAGTTATCTGGTCAACATTTACTGTCCAAAGCTCTACGCCATTTACCCCGTTATCAGCAGTGAAGTATAGTTTACCGTTGCTATAGGTTAAATTGCCGGGGTTAGAACTACTACTGCCGACATAAATATCCTTCAAAAAGACTGGATTGCCTGTCGTTGGATCAAGTTTCCAAAGTTCCCACCCAGTTGTATTATTATAAGCAGTGAAATAGAGAACGCCATTAGCATTGAGCAAGTTATAGGGGTGTGAACTGCCACTGCCGGATACAACCTGAATGACACTGGGGGTTCCCGTCGCTGGGTCAATTCTCCACAGTTCATAACCACTCGTTGGGGTATAAGCTTGGAAGTACAGTGTCCCGTTGACATTGGTTAAATTACTCGGCCATGAACTGCTACCTCCTGAATTAATGTCAATCAGAACTGGATTTCCAGTGGTGTTATCAATGCGATAAAGTTCTGTTCCGTTAGTGCCATTATTGGCCGTGAAATACAGTGTGCCATTGACATCTGTTAGGTTGCTGACGCTAGAAGTATTACTTCCGGGATAAATATCGAGTAGAGAAACAACGCCAGTAGCCGGATTGGCTCGCCACAGTTCGGTGCCATTGACATCATCGTTAGCGGTGAAATAGAGGATGTCTCCAATTTTAATAAAGTTGCTAGGACTAGAACCCAAGGTTGTGGCATTAATGTCTTTAACTAAAGCTGTACCTTCTGGGGTGCCATCGGTTTGCCACAACTCTATCCCTTGGCTGTAATTATCAGCACTGAAGTATAGTTTACCGTTGCTGTAGGTTAAATTGCCGGGACTAGAACTATTACTGCCGTCATAGATATCTTTGAGGAAGACTGGATTACCTGTCGTCGGATCAACTTTCCACAGTTCCCACCCAGTTGTATTATTATAGGCAGTGAAATAGAGAACACCATTAGCATTGAGCAAGTTTTGGGGAGAAGAACTACTGCTACCCGACACAATATCAATTAAAGCCGGATTGCTGGTGGCGTTATCAATGCGATAAAGTTCTGTACCGTTGGTGCCATTGTTGGCGGTAAAGTAAAGTATCCCGTTGACATTGGTTAAATTACTCGGCGATGAACTGCCACTTCCGGCTGAATTAATATCAATCAGAACTGGATTTCCTGTGGTGTTATTGATGCGATAAAGTTCTGTCCCAGTTGCGCTAGTCGTAGCGGTAAAATACAGTGTGCCATTGACATTAGTTAGGTTAGCAGGACTGGAGCTTGATGCACCTGAATGAACATCCACAACTTCAGGATTGCCAGTGGTAAAGTTGATGCGCCAGAGTTCGGTTCCGTAAGTGGGATTATTAGCGGTAAAGTAGAGAACTCCGCCAAGATCAATCAAATTACTTACATTTGGGGTACTGGAGCCGATATAGATTTCTAAAGGAACTGTACCTTGTGCTGTCCCGTCGCTACGCCATAATTCTCGACCATTCACCCCATCATCAGCGGTAAAGTATAAGACGTTGCCAACTGCGTAGAGCGTGGTGGGACTGGAACTATTACTTCCGGTGCGAATATCTTTAACTAAAACTGGATTACCACTGGCATCTAGCTTCCATAATTCTGTCCCGTTGGCACTGTTAGTTGCCGTAAAAAAGACTGTCCCGTTGACATTAATAAAGTTCTGGGGAGATGAACTACCACTCCCTGTCACCACATCAATTAATACGGCATTACCTGTGGTGTTGTTGATTCGGTAAAGTTCGGTTCCAGTAGCAGAATTATAGGCTTGGAAATAGAGCGTGCCATTGACATTGGTGAGATATTCTACATACTGAGTACCAGCAACCTGGACAACATTGCCTGTGGCGGGGTCAATTGTATAAAGGGGACGGTAAATCGTGAAGGTATTATCATAGTAGGAATTGCGGAAATAGAGGCGATCGCCTACCCGGGTAAATTGGTCAAGGTAAGCGGCATTATCTTGGTACAAGTTAGGTACACTCAGTTGTACCGGTTGACCGGTTGTGGGGTCAATTTTGTAAAACCGCTCCCCATTAACACCATTATTAGCGGTGAAATAGAGGGTGCCATTGATATCAATTAGATTGCGGGGGTTGGAACTAGGACTCCTTTCGTTAATATCCTTAGCTAGAACTGTTCCCGCACTGCTGCCGTCGCTAACCCATAATTCCACTCCATTGATACCGTTGTCAGCCGTAAGATACAGGGTATTGCCGATGGCGAATAAACGACTGGGACTCGAACTATTGCTCCCGGTGCGAATATCTTTAACTAAAACTGGATTACCACTGGCATCTAGCTTCCATAATTCTGTCCCGTTGGCACTGTTGTTTGCCGTAAAAAAGACTGTACCGTTGACATTAATAAAGTTCTGGGGAGATGAACTACCACTACCTGTCACCACATCAATTAATACGGCATTACCTGTGGTGTTGTTGATTCGGTAAAGTTCGGTTCCAGTAGCAGAATTATAGGCTTGGAAATAGAGCGTGCCATTGACATTGGTGAGATATTCTACATACTGAGTACCAGCAACCTGGACAACATTGCCTGTGGCGGGGTCAATTGTATAAAGGGGACGGTAAATCGTGAAGGTATTATCATAGTAGGAATTGCGGAAATAGAGGCGATCGCCTACCCGGGTAAATTGGTCAAGGTAAGCGGCATTATCTTGGTACAAGTTAGGTACACTCAGTTGTACCGGTTGACCGGTTGTGGGGTCAATTTTGTAAAACCGCTCCCCATTAACACCATTATTAGCGGTGAAATAGAGGGTGCCATTGATATCAATTAGATTGCGGGGGTTGGAACTAGGACTCCTTTCGTTAATATCCTTAGCTAGAACTGTTCCCGCACTGCTGCCGTCGCTAACCCATAATTCCACTCCATTGATACCGTTGTCAGCCGTAAGATACAGGGTATTGCCGATGGCGAATAAACGACTGGGACTCGAACTATTGCTCCCGGTGCGAATATCTTTAACTAAAACTGGATTACCACTGGCATCTAGCTTCCATAATTCTGTCCCGTTGGCACTGTTGTTTGCCGTAAAAAAGACTGTACCGTTGACA
Source organism: Microcystis sp. LEGE 08355 (assembly GCF_015207185.1). Taxonomy (NCBI): domain Bacteria; kingdom Bacillati; phylum Cyanobacteriota; class Cyanophyceae; order Chroococcales; family Microcystaceae; genus Microcystis; species Microcystis sp. LEGE 08355. The sequence goes on from NZ_JADEXI010000074.1 coordinate 10,466, forward strand.
TTAATAAAGTTCTGGGGAGATGAACTACCACTACCTGTTACCACATCAATTAATACGGCATTACCTGTGGTGTTGTTGATTCGGTAAAGTTCGCTTCCAGTAGCAGAATTATAGGCTTGGAAATAGAGGGTGCCATTGACATTGGTTAGGTAGTTGACATACTGAGCGCCGGCAACCTGGACAACATTGCCTGTGGCGGGGTCAATTGTATAAAGGGGACGGTAAATTGTATAGTCATTATTGTATGTCTGATTGCGGAAATAGAGGCGGTCTCCTACCCGGGTAAATTGGTCAAGGTTTCCGGCATCATCGTTTAATAAATTAGGTACACTCAGTTGCACCGGTTGACCGGTTGTGGGGTCAATTTTGTAAAACCGCTCCCCATTAACACCATTATTAGCGGTGAAATAGAGGGTGCCATTGATATCAATTAGATTGCGGGGGTTGGAACTGGGACTCCTTTCGTTAATATCCTTAGCTAGAACTGTTCCCGCACTGGTGCCGTCGCTAACCCATAATTCCACTCCATTGATACCGTTGTCAGCCGTTAGGTAGAGGGTATTGCCGATGACGAACAAACTACTGGGACTCGAACTATTACTTCCGGTGCGAATATCTTTAACTAAAACTGGATTACCACTGGCATCTAGCTTCCATAATTCTGTCCCGTTGGCACTGTTAGTTGCTGTAAAAAAGACTGTGCCATTGACATTAGTAAAGTTCTGGGGAGATGAACTACCACTCCCTGTTACCACATCAATTACTACGGCATTACCTGTGGTGTTGTTGATTCGGTAAAGTTCGTAGCCACTGGCAGAATTATAGGCTTGGAAATAGAGCGTGCCATTGACATTGGTTAGGTAGTTGACATACTGAGCGCCGGCAACCTGGACAACATTGCCTGTGGCGGGGTCAATTGTATAAAGGGGACGGTAAATTGTATAGTCATTATTGTATGTCTGATTGCGGAAATAGAGGCGGTCTCCTACCCGGGTAAATTGGTCAAGGTAGGCGGCATTATCGTTTAATAAATTAGGTACACTCAGTTGTACTGGTTGGCCAGTTGTGGGGTCAATTTTGTAAAACCGCTCTGTATTAAGACTATTAGTGGCGGTGAAATAGAGGGTGCCGTTAATATCAATTAGATTGCGGGGGTTGGAACTTCCTGAACCGGTATTAATATCCAACAGGACGATGTTTCCAGTGGTCGGATCTACACGATAAAGTTCTATTCCGTTGGTTCCATTATTCGCGGTAAAATATACAGTCCCTCCACCAAAAATTAGATTAGTGGGATCAGAACCGCTACTGCCAGAGCGAATATCGCTGACTAATATCGGTAAATTATTGGCGGGATCAACTTTCCACAGTTCCCGACCCGCATCGCTGTTGGATGCGGAAAAGTACAAAACGCCGTTAATATTAGTCAAATTTTGGGGAGAAGAACTACTGCTACCCGACACAATATCAATTAAAGTCGGACTGCCTGTGGTGTTATCAATGCGATAAAGTTCTGTCCCGTTGCTGCCATTGTTAGCGGTAAAGTAGAGCGTCCCGTTGACATTCGTCAAATTACTAGGACTGGAACTACTTGACCCTAAACGAATATCAATCAGAACGGGATTTCCGGTGGTGTTATCAATGCGATAAAGTTCTGTTCCGTTAGTGCCATTATTGGCCGTAAAATACAGTGTACCATTGACATCCGTTAGGTTGCTCACACTAGAAGTATTACTTCCGGGATAAATATCTAACAGGGAGACAACGCCAGTAGCCGGATTCGCTCGCCACAGTTCGGTGCCATTGACATCATCGTTAGCGGTGAAATAGAGGATGTCTCCAATTTTAATAAAGTTGCTGGGACTAGAACCCAAGGTTGTGGCATTAATGTCTTTAACTAAAGCTGTACCTTCTGGGGTGCCATCGGTTTGCCATAACTCTATCCCTTGGCTGTAATTATCAGCAGTGAAGTATAGTTTACCGTTGCTGTAGGTTAAATTGCCGGGGTTAGAACTACTACTGCCGACATAAATATCCTTCAAAAAGACTGGATTGCCTGTCGTTGGATCAAGTTTCCAAAGTTCTCGACCATTAGCACTGTTAGAGGCAGTGAAATAGAGAACGCCATTAGCATTGAGCAAGTTTTGCGGAGAAGAACTGCCACTGCCGGATACAACCTGAATGACACTGGGGGTTCCCGTCGCTGGGTCAATTCTCCACAGTTCAGAACCACTCGTCGGGGTAGAAGCTTGGAAGTACAGTGTCCCGTTGACATTGGTTAAATTACTCGGCCATGAACTGCTACCTCCTGAATTAATGTCAATCAGAACTGGATTTCCAGTGGTGTTATCAATG
>NZ_JADEXI010000075.1:0-12806 GCF_015207185.1 Microcystis sp. LEGE 08355
GGATAGCAAACCGATTTTTATTCTGTAAAATGGGCAGTTTTCGTCAGTTGTTCTTCTAATCGTAATAATACCTCTTGATTATTGATATTATTCCCTTGACTGGTTAGGATAAATCTTACTGGAAATTCTCGCTCTCTTGGATTTTCCGATGGGGAATCAAAAGTCAGTTCGTGGAGATCAGAAATTAACTCTCCTATGGGGGTATAGATGCCAGCTTTTAGCCTACGAGGTTGAACTTTATCGGTGACGGGTTTTTGTTGATAAAAAGTAACAGCTAGTTGCCCTGATGTAATGGTTGAGGTAGAGTTACGAATAATTTCCACTTCCACGGTAGAAAGATCCCCTCGTCTTTTTTTATTAACTTTAACAATGGGAATAATAATTTCCTGTAAACTTGCGCCACCATGAACAAAACGACTTCCCGATCCTTGGATTCGTAAACGACTAATAGATTTGGGAATTTGGATTTCTAGTTCTCCCGTTAAACCGATCTGTTGTGCTTTAAATTTTTTGAGTCTATCGGAGTCTTCTAGTGCTTTACCGATCAGAAAACGCCTATTTTTTTTGATGATTTTATCCCCTGGGACTTCCACCGTGGAAAAATCACTATTCTCGACATCACTATGTTGGTAAATGAACCCATGATCTGCCGTAATCAATAGGTTACTGGCATTGGCTCCCGTCAGTTTTTTAATGAGCTTATCGAGTTCAGAAAAGGTGTTTTCAACCACCTGAAAAACTTGTTTTTCTGTTGCTAATTTATCTCCGATCTGATCAATTTGATTGTGATAAACATAAACCACATCGTGATCTCGAAATAGGGAACGACTTCGATCCTGGTTTAATTCTAATAGTTCTTTGGCTTGAATAACTGTTGCTTTTTTTTGTATCTTTTGAAAGGCTTTTTGGATAATTTTACGCCGATTTTCTGTTCCTTGAGAGTCTTGTTGATCTACATAAACAGAATCATCAATTATTTCTAGTGTCTGATTAGGCAAAAGGGCAGCCATTCCCAGTGCAGTATAACTGGGTAAGAGAGTGATAGCAGCTTCTAGGGTGGCTTCATAACGATCCTCTTGACGAATTAAACTGACTAACTCATCCCCGATTTCATAGCGGAGAGCGTCGGAAATAATGACACAAACTTTTTTATCTTTTTTCAAAAATGGTTCTACCCATTTGCTAAAAAATGACCTTTGTGAAGAGAATTCTATCTTGTTCCATTGGGTGACACTATCAACAAAGACTTGCCAAGAACTATTAAGGTTTAAAAGATAGGAATTTACATAACGGTTTTCAATTTCTTGACTAAGTTTTTCTGTCAGAGTAGGTTGAGCAGCCGCCACCAGATGATAAATAAATTTACGGTAGAGTTGATCAATTTTAAACCAAGATTGACAATATTTTTCTAAGCCATCTTTGAGGGATTCGATGGATAAGTTAGCTTCATCTAAGACTTGAATAAACTGTGAGGCATAGTTAACAACTTCGTACAAATGTTTAAATTTTCGATACCAGTATCCTTGTTGACGCTGACGCACAATATTAATAACTTCATGAGTCGCAATGGTTCGATTACTAACCGATTGAATGAGATCATGAATTATTTTTAGGTCAATTAAGCTAAAATAATCTATTGAGATAAGTTCTTGATAACGTCGCTGGTTTAGTTTTTCCTTAATATTGAGCATTTTAGCACAATGATCGGATAAGCTTTCAAAAGATTTTTCAAATTGACGGCTATCTTTCCATCTGTTGAAAAAAATCAGGGCATCTTGTGTTAGTGTTTCCTGTCCTTCTAAGGCGTAATTATAACAGGATTTAAAGAGTTGTATGACAAAGTCTTTGATACTTAACTCTGAGGAACGATAACCATAAACTTGTTCCATTTGTTGCCACAGAAATTTAGTTAAACCAGTGCGATCGCAGAGTTTAAATTTTTCGTCTTGTTGTTCGGCGTATTCTTTTAAGAGTTGTTCTAAAATGGAATCTAAACGGGGAGGTGCGGCAGTACAAACCGCCAACATTTTTAGGCGAATATTGGTTTTTGTGTCATGGGGTTGAAGTAATTGTTTTAGGGATTCTCGGCGTTTATTAGACAGAAAAAATTCACGATGAGGAGCAAGCACATCGGCAAATTCTGGCCCTAGTTCTAATTCATTTAGCCAAAGAGAAACTTGATCGCTGCTGAATTTTCCCTGTGCTAACTCCACATCTAGTAACCAGTTATCTAAATATTCTGGTTCTTTGCCTTCATGGTATAAGAGGAATTTTTGTTGAGGTTGTTCTTTTAAAACTCGGTATTTTAGTCCAAATTCGTTATTTTTTATCTCTATTTTTTCAATGTTTTCTAATTCTAATCTCTCGAAATCTGAGCGTAACTCTTTTTCGGTGTCATACCAAAAAACAATCCGGTGACGCTCAAAAAGTTTAGTTAAGGCTTGTTTAATCTGCTGATTCAAGGGGTTAACCTCCAAAATAGGCTGGATGTGACAGTAGGATTAAGAAATAGCAAAACTGGTAATTTTACGGCGTTCAATGGTTTTAAAAGCGAGGACAATTTGCTGAGGAGAAATGCCAAGATTGACTAATTCGTTAGCAATACCTTCTTCTGTTCCATCTTGTTGAATCCAAATTTTATTATCAATAATATTCAGATGAATTAGAGTGCCGTAGATTCTTTGGTTACGATGCCAGCCAGTTTCAATTAAAAGGTAGTGATCTCTAGTTTCATCAATCACTAATTCAATTTCACTTTCAGGATCCGAACCTAAAAAATTGCGATAATCTTCTAAAGCTTTAATAATGGCTTTTTTAAGATAAATTTTAGTTAAGTAATCCATACCACAACCTCCGCTTGATTGACATTAAAACTAAAAAGACGAATAATTTTATCTTCGATTAAAACTTGTCCTGCTTCTTCTTCAAAAATAGATTGTCGCACGTCTTCAGGAACGGCTAGATATAGCTTTCGTTCGGGTTCGTAGCGAGTTAATAAATGTTCGTATAAAACAAACTGTCCGACGGCTTCTTCTAAATCTTTCATTTCTGACGCACTGCGAAAACTCTTAATTTCAATAGCAATTTTTTCTAAATCTTTTTCGGCGGCAATTAGACGTTCTGCGCCTAAATCAACAAATAGGTTTTTTCTTCTCGCCAGCCTGATACGATAGGGATCATGAGTAATTGTCCACCCATCTTTTTGAAGGGCTTTTTTGACAATATCATGGTAATAATCACGGGCGGGCATAACTGTTCTGGGCAGCAAAATATACTTAAATCAGGAATGATAAATATTTTCTCATCCTTATCCCTAATATATCTTATTTCTGGGAATAAGGGAAGTGAGTTTATTTTAACCTAATCCTGTTATATTTTTCAGGGCTTTACCTAATTTAGTATAGTTGACTTTTACCCCATCATCAAGATCTATTTCCTTCTGGGCGATGGCTAAAGGATAGAGGGTTTCTTGTTCGTAGGTTTCTAATTCTCCGATCATTTTTTTGATTTGTTCGCTTTCTCGTAGGGCTTTGGTTTTTTCAGTTTTAGTCGCACTTGTACTAATTTCTATTTGTTGGAAGGTGTCTAGTTTTACTTCTAGTTTAAGCCGAAATTCCCGCAGATAGCTATTAAGGACGATATTAACGGTATCAGGGCGATAACGATGGAGATAAATTAGGGCGTTAAATGTTCCTTTTGGGCTACTAAATAACCAATATATGGGACGTTTTTTATAACGTTTAGTGTGGTCATCATAAAAGTCTTTGAGAAAGTATTTTTCTAGGGATTTCCCGATCGCTTCTTCGATAAAGTTGAGGTTTTGTTGATAGTTTTTCTCCCCAAATGTGAGCCGCAGAAATTGCCGGAATTGTTCGGTTATATCATCACTAAACCAGTCCCCCTCAAGGATGGGGATAACGTTGGTTTCTGTTGGGGGAAAGGTGGGGTTTGGAATCTGTTTAAGGTAGTCTTGCAAGGTTTCCCCTTGGTTGGCTAAAATTAAGCCTTCTTTATCAAGAGAATAACGTCCAAACATACAACCCACCGAGTAGGAGATAAATTCTTTGATAGTATCTGCTAATAATCGTTTTTCTAAGTCTTCATCTATGGGAAAGTGGATAGTATTTTCCTCTTTATTTCTCACTTCCCACTTCTCACTTCCCACTTCTTTCTTATAACGATAATGGGGGTTACAGGTTAAAGTGATTTCTTTTAAGAGAACTTCGGGGGTTAATTCGTCTTGTAGTCCATAAGCTTCGATAAATATACTGTTATTTTCCTCCTCTAGTTTCTGCATTGCTAGGGTCATTTCTTGCCATTTCTGGCGGAGGTTTTGATAGGTTTCTTTCAGGGAAGTGGAAAGTGGAAAGTGGGTATTTTGTTCTAGGTTTTCACTTCCCACTCTCAAAAGTGGAAGGGTGGTAAAATCCCACGAGGTTTCGTATGAGTTCCAGTCTTGGCGACTTAAACTAATGATATTTTCGGCATTGTTGATAATTTTATTACTTGGATTGTTGATAAGGGGAATCTGTCTAATTTCGCCAGCTTGAAAATTTAAAGTTGGACTCATTGCTGACATAAAAAGATTTATTATTTTGCTTGATAATAGGGCTAAAAATAAGACTAATTCATCATATGTTTGACAAAAAATTGTAGGGCAAGCTGAATTAAAAACAAATCCCTGTGGACTGTATCTAATAGAAAATAACGAGGAACTTATTCTTGTATAACTAGCCCCTTCTCTAAAATAAAATTGTCTAGAAGGTAAATGATTTCCTGAATTTTCTAATTGAGAATAATACTTTTGACTAAATTTTAATATGTAATCAAAATTTCCATACCATTTTCTATATTCTCCTCCCTTTGTATGAGGAACATATAACTTGTTTGACTCGATAAAATTCTTTATATTTTTCTTGTTAAAACCAATATTATTTATATTAACTTCTGTCCAATATTTTATAAAGAAGTCATTATTACCCGTATCTAATCCCACTCTAATTTCAGCTATATTGCCTAACTTTTCTGAAGTAGCAAAAATTTCTAAGAGTCTATCACTCACCCAATAAGCGATCGCATTTCCTGGAATCTTCTTAAAATCACTAGCAGAAGCGCGGTAAAACCAACCACAATTAGGATTTTTTATTGCTTCTAATGCTTTAACGGGTTGAATATCTACACCTCTAAAATCCGATAATTTAATATATCCACCTTTAAAATTAGGTAAATTTTGATTAGAAAGGGTAAAGGTAGCAACTGGAATACAAGCTGGAGCAAAAGCATTATATTCTAACTGAACTAAGCTAGTTATTGTAGTTTTCTCTAAAATAAACTTTCTTAAGTTTTCATAAGAAGAAATAAACATCCAAACGTAGGGAGTAACAAAACCTATTTCACCTTTTTGTAAAGTCATTTCTACAATCCGCACCATAAAAGCAGAAAATAGATCCGATTTTACCTCACTATAATTATCCTGTAAAAAAGCCTTTAACCGATTATTCATCCCCTTGTTACCCATATAGGGGGGATTCGCCACAACAAGGTGATACTTAGGACTTAAAAAATCCGCCATATTTAACACATCTATTACCTTCTCGTGGGTTTTATATAACAATAACTGACTAGCGACATTGCGCTCATTTAATAACCCTATCATCCCCTGTACATCCGTCACCGTAGGACGAATTAATGCCCCAAAATTATCCGCCTCCTTAAACTCATGTAGTGTTTCTAATAAAGGCGCAGTAAACAAATCGCGCCCGACAAAATCTAGATAAGGCTGTAGCTCTTTTTCAGAAAACTCAACTTTTTTCAACACACAAATATTAGGCTGGATGGGTTTACGAAAAAATCGTCTTTCCTTTTCCCTCGCTTTCATGGTTAATGCAAATGCTGCCAAACTTCCCGCCCGTTCATCAATTTCTATGCCATAGAGATTATGGGTTAAAATCTTGCTAGGAATCTCATTTGCTGTATAACCTTCTTCCTCATATATTGCATAAAGTAAATCAAAAGCATAGACTAAAATATGTCCCGAACCACAAGCAGGATCACAGATTTTTATATCTTCAGGCGAGTTGATTTTTAAGTACCCATCTCCCACTTCCCACTTCCCACTATCCACATAATAGGACATTGACTCAACTAACCGAGACTGAGGACGGTTTAACATCCATAAACGCCCCAGGGAATTTTCTACTAAATAACGGACAATCCAATGAGGAGTAAATAACTGAGTTGCCGCTGGAATATTCTGGGGAGTGATTTTTTTATTATTTTTTAGTTCCTCAAAAACCTCGTCTTTTTTCTCAGAGATATAAAACTGATATAACCACCCAATCACCTCCACACTCTCACAATTTTCTGGAGTCATTGCCTCACGAGTATAAGCTAAAATTGAATTACCCGATAATAAATCATCGGGCATCAATAACTCGGTATAATCATCAATTCGTTCAAATAAATAGGGCATCAACTGATGATAATAATTACACACTCCTACAATTAATAAACGATAGGCTTCCCCTTGAGCATCATAACTCGGTGCAGTTCCGCTTAATAAATCAAAAATCTGCTTTCTGACCTGTTTATTGAGCATTTCCTCGTCAATATGTCCCGTTTTCGCCTCAGCCAAGATTTCTGGCTGAAACTGCCCCTCAGCAGCGGACACAACCCTAATGGAGTGATAGCGGTTGCTATCCATAAACCGCAAGGCACAAAAACGGTTAAACCAAGTATAGGCAACCTGTTCAATAAGCTGTTCTTTGCCTAAAACTTCGATTTTTTCGGCTAACTTGCTGATAGCTTTGGGATTTTCTCGTCTTGCGGCGCTATTTTCACCTAAGACCACTTCTAACTTAGTCGTCATCTGTTCTCTGAGATAACGACGGGCATACTGAGCGAATTTTTTAAGTCTTGATGTATCCATAAGACAATTTTATCCTAAAAAAGAAAACTTCTCAAGACAATCTTATTATCGGCCATGCTGTAAATTGCTGATTCCAGATGGCAAAATTAAGCACAATGCAACTATTACAAATTTCTTGACTCCATCTTTTTCCTTTTTGACCAATAGGGATTTGTTGGCGTAATTCCTTATTCATACGAGATAAAAGAGGAGTATCTAATTCGAGTAAACAGAGATATTTAATCGGTTTATCAATTTTATTTTCACACCAACGATATAACCAAGAATCTCGATATTTATGTTTAAGAGTTTCTCGCAAATTATTAAAATAGCTAGAGTCTTGATACTGTTCGGGTTTATGGAAATTTTTAACTTCAATAAACAAATAAAAATCGGTCAACTCAACGATAATATCTACTGCTTTCATCGCATGACTTAACCCATGATAATGAAGTTTATTGGTTTCTTTTTCATCAAAAATAAAAACATCTAAAGCATTAGGAAAATCAAACTCAAAGCCATCACATTCAATTTTCATTTCCCCAAAACTCCCATAGTTTTATCTATTTCATTATTGATTAAAGCCTCAAAAGCTTCATCAATTGGGTTCGGGTAAATTTCTAGATATTCATGGGTGCTATTAACCCTTAATTGATTATTTTCCTGTTCCCGATAAAGACTATGATAAGTAATCTTATCATCTTTCTTTTCATCAATTAGTAAATCAAACCATTTTAAAAAAACATAATCATGAGTAGCCACTATAACTTGTTGACCATTACGAGATAATTCTAGTAAAATTTCTACCAATAGCCTCATTAATTTAGGGTTAATATTTCCTTCTGGTTCATCCCAGAATAATGTCCCACTCATCCCCGGTTGAATTGCACCCGTTTCTAATAACCTAGATAATACTCCCATCTTGCGAAAACCTTCAGCGATTGCATTAACAGAATATTCTATATTTTTGACTTTAAAATTTACCCTACCTCCTCCATAAAAGATAAATTTTCCCCCACAAATATTTTTAATTTCTTCCATCGCCCATTTAGATTTTTCCTGAAGATTTTCAGACCGGATAACAGGTAAATCTAGCAGTGACCATAGATCTCGATAGGTTTCATCAAAAGTCATTTGATACCTATCGTAAAGACTAAGCATTCCCTCCATAAAAGATAAAGATTCTTGAGCGGGAATAAAAACAGGAGTTTGTTGGTATTGCTCATAATTTTTATTCTCGATAATATGCACAGATTGGGAACTCTTAGAAAAACTAATTTTCAGCATTTGCTCTAGGGAAAAGTTAATAGTACATTCTGCCCTTTCTTCTGCTCCCGTGTGATGAAGTTTTCCTAATTTATTATTTAAAGGAAGAAAAAGACGAATTAACCGCTCGGTTAAAAAATCCCTTAAATCAGACTCCTCCATCTCCGATGGCTGTTTAAACAGTTTATACCCAGAACTAAGGGCATAAGCAACTTTTAACAAATGAGTTTTTCCTGTCCCATTTTCTCCAATAATGACGTTAATCTTCGGAGAAAAATCAATTTTTAAACGTCGAAAAGCTGTAAAATTTCTCAGTTCTAATGATGTAATCATCTTTTCATCTCAATCAAGAAATCGGCAATCTCTATATCGTGGTAAATAGTTCCCACAACCCCACACCCCACTTCTCAAATTTGAATCCGTTTACCTTCCTTAATTTCTGCCATTAAAGCCTCACGCATTGCCGAGAGATACTCCTCCACATCCGCCTCATCTGCCAGCCATGCCTTGCCAAAATTAACCTTAATTGTCTGACTGGGTATATATTGAGTTTCTGACTCCTTAACCCGACGGGTTGCCTGGGAAGAAACCCCATCAACCCCCGTCAACTTAGTCATTTTTGAGAGTAACCGAGGATAGGTATCCGTTTCAAACTTCTGACGGGTACTGCGAATCATAGCAATCAAATCTTCTTGAGCAATAGAATCACAACAATCCTGAAAAGATTTCAGAATTTCCTGCTGTTGCACCGGAGAAAGTTGGGAAAACTCGGCCATTTTACCCATTCGCTCTTGTAACAACCCGATTTCTTCCTGTGCTTGTTCCACTTCCTTGGTAACTTCGCTAGAAATTTCTGCCTCTACCGACTCTATTAACCCCTTTACCTGCTGCATCCGGCTTCCTTTAAAGCATTGGGTATCCGTGAGAACTGTTCTCAGTTGAGATAGATTATCGCTGTTGATATAACTAAAATTGGGCTTTTGAGTCTCTAATAACAGTTTAGCCCGATCATAAATCCGTTTTTGTTCCCCCTGCATAAAACTCCGAATCGGATCTATTACATCCCCTTTAAGATCTAATAACTCATCCTCTCGTTCGGTTAAATCGGTAAGATACCAATCATAAGGCTTATTACATACATCATTCAGGGTTTGTCGAGCCGGTTCTAAAGCCGATAAAAAAGGATATTTATCCATTTCTGAGAGTGTTTTTTGAATCGATTGGCTGAGTTCCTGAAATGCTGCTTGCGTTTTCTGATAAATAGCTTTAGGTTCATTATCTCCACAGGGTTGAGCAAAAAATTCCTCATAAAAATCCTTAAGTTTTCGTACCTGTGAAGAGGTAAATTTCTGTTGTGGCTGTAGTAAAATATTACTATAATTACGGGACTTACAAATAGCCTCAACTAATGCCCCTCCTTCTAACAAATTGCCCTCTCTTTCCACTTTTAGCTTACCTTTGGCGCACAGTTTGGCAACCATACATAAAATCGCCCCCTCACTCCACCCATAGGGTTTACGTTGAAAATTATCGGTTAGAGACTTCATAGATGTCCTTAACCCCTTTTCTTTATCCTTTTGAGTAAAGTTAAAAACCTCTTTTTCTGGTTCACTTAAATCTTTGACATCATTACTAAATAAACCCTCTTGAGACGGTTCTAAAAAGTGCTTAAATTGTTCGACTTTATAAGTCACTCCCCCTAACATTTGAAAGTTATGATACACCTCGGCAATTAATTTCTGAAACCCTAAAATAATTCTACTTTGAGCATCACTACTGCTAATCTCTAACTCCCTTCCCGATACAAATAACTTAGCCTGTCCTAATAAACTTTTCAGCCTGTTTTTAATCTTTTCGTAATTTTGTTGATTGCTTTGATTTTTTTGATTCAAAATACTTTTAACTTCTTCCTGATGAGTGACAGATATATTCTGTTGAACATACTTTTCTGTTCTTTTATACATGGTTAAATCTTTTATTAAAAGCTGATCAGAAGGGATAATAACTAATAACTCATCCCGTCCCATATTCTCCATCTGTAGGGCTTTTTCTTGCTCATGTTGCCAGAAAAAAGGAGTGATGATTTGAATACTTAACTCGTATTCTCGTTTATAAAGTATTCCATCAATCTTACGGGAGAATTGATAATCTTGTGTCCCCTCTTGATTGCGAATTTTTGCGGTTTTGAGAATCTCCTCAAAAATTAAATTATTTAAGGCATCTAAAATCCTATTATCTTCTAATTCTGTATTTTTAATCTCCTGCTCAATGTCTTTTTCCTTGTCCGTTAAATACTCATACAAGTCCCCCGTTCTCTGAATGTAGGTTTGATGTTCAAGCAGGTTTAACCCTTCCTGAACTCGATTTTGTAGGTGGGAAATATCCTGTTCAAACTCTTCTAACATCAGGATGGATAAATTCTGTAAATTAGCCTTAAATCCCTCTACATATTTAACTAGAAATAATGCCTTGAGAAGACGCACGGCAAAAGGATTATTAAGATTATCTTCTGCTAAAGTAATACCACTCTGAATATTAGATTTCAACGTCGATCTAATTCCTTGAAACATTAAATCAAATGTAGCTAGATGACCAATTTCTTGCTCCTCAATTGCTATTACCACCTTACGGAAAACCGCCAACATTGAGCGTTCCCCTACCGAACTATGTTTTCCTTCAAAAGCACTATGTATAGATAATCCTCTAATAGCAGACTGGAAAAGGGTAAACTGATAGGGAATAAAAGGATAACAATCGGTAAAATGGTTTCTATCTTGGAAATTACGGAAATCCCTTGAGCCATCGGAAAAGCGAAATAAGGTAGGTAAATTATGCCGTTGTTGCTCATAAATCTGCCCGAGTATTCTAACACCATCCTCATTTTTTGTCAGCAGACGTTTCTGAATAACTTCCGCCACATCCCGGCTGGTTAATTTCATGCGATTAGCAAAACGATCTTGAATTTTAGAAAAATCCTTAGTTCGATGATTTCCCATTTCTCCTAATACCGTTTCCATATCTTCCTGAGCGGTGACAATCACCCAAGAACGTCCCTGACATTTTGTTGCTAAACTCTCGGCAATGGTTTGTAAATTGGTCATTAATTTAACATTATCCGCAATGTATTGTCCCACCTCATCCACAAAAAAGTTTAGTCTAAAATTAGAGGTTTTCTGTTCAATAAATGCTTTTACCTCTTGGGAAAAATCATCAATGGAAAGTTTATAATCCTGACGATATAAATCGAGAATATTGGTGGAATTTTCCACCGATGCACCGGTCACTTTCCCATAGGCGATCGCAATATTTTTTCTTTCTAAAATGACTTGTTCCCGTCCCCTTTCCCAGGGTTTACCAGCAACGGATTCATACTCAGTTTTAAAAGCAGTATATAACCCCCGCTCATCTAATTCTTTTTCAAACTGAGCAATATAGCCCTGTTTTCCATAATAACCCCGCGCTTCATTGAAAACCTTGCTAAAAACCGATAATAAAGCATCAAATTCTGTTTTACTGGTGACATCCGCCTTTTGATCGATATTAAATAAAATACTTTTAGCAGGAATAGCAACAGCTTTCCTCAAGTCTCTTTTAAGAATTTCATTGTTCCGACATTTGGGTAAAAATTTTTCAATTGCTTGGCTATTTTCGAGCCTGCGATCCTCTAACAACAGGGCCAATATTTTTAATAAATGGGACTTACCAGAGCCAAAAAATCCCGATATCCAAACCCCATTAACTCCTGTATAATTGTTATAAGCTGACAAAAACTCCTCTAGGCGTTTTTCAACCTCGCCGGTAAGCACATATTCTTCTAGTTCAACGTGCAGACTCGCCTCATCATTGGCATCCGCTTTGATTACCCCTTCCATAGGACGACTAACTTGTTTCTCAAAAATTCTACTTAACTGCATAATTAGTTCTCCCTTAAACTTGGTACTCGTAAATGTTAAAAGCTCGATAATATTTGTCATCTCGTAAGAGTCCAAATAAATTGAGAGAGGCTCCCGACTCTAGGGAATAGGTGTAGGCCCCCGGAAAAAACATTACCGTCGGTTGGTTGTTGTTCGTGGTTTGGAGGTTATTAAGAACATTATGGGAACGAATATAGGGAAAAATTTGACCAACGCCCCATAAAAACAAGATATCAAACGGATTTTCGGCAATTTTTTCGCCTAGGGCTGGAATTAAATGACTCTCCGAATCTAACACATTTTGTAAAAGCTCTTTCAGTTCCCCTTTAGATATGGAGGATTCTATATCGAGAATTTGCTCAAATATCTGCCGTTCCCTCAATAATTCAAGACAGAGATCATAAAGATTGATCTCTAATATGCGAATCCCTTTTTGATGCAACTGACTAACCAGTTGCTTTTGCAGACGTTCCATTTCAACACTGTCTTGAGGTGGGTAAGGACAGATAAAAAAAGGAACTTCATTGCCAATTCCCTGTTTTTTGAGAAATCGCTCTGCTGACAAGACCGATAATAAATATTCAAATCTTTGGTTGATTGCTATTGTTTCAAGAGAAGACATCCAAATTTCGCCCATCTTGTCAATAATATTAGTATGCCCATTTTATCTGAATAAGAGTCAAAATCTTTCCCCCCACTTCCCACACTAAGGGCTAGAG
>NZ_JADEXI010000076.1:0-12792 GCF_015207185.1 Microcystis sp. LEGE 08355
ACCATTGGGTTAGCAGTCAGTTATCATGCATCAGTTATCAGTTCACTCAGAAATCTGCCCACCCCCCAGATCCCAATGCCCCAATTCCCCACTCCCTGCTATTGTCTGCCGATGACCCTATCTGACCAAGAAAGACAACAACTCTGTGACACTGCTCGGGAAGTGGCGAAACTTTCCTATTCTCCCTATTCCCGTTTTCGGGTGGGGGCAGCGGTCTTGACAAATAAAAAGATTTATGCTGGTACTAATGTAGAGAACGCTAGTTATGGCTTGAGTTTGTGCGCGGAAAGGGCAACTTTAGCGCAAATAATCGCAGCGGGCGATCGAAAAGTACGGGCGATCGCTATAGCCTGTATCGATGGGAAGGATGATATTAGTCAGTTAACTCCCTGCGGAGCCTGTCGTCAATGGATAGCCGAATTAGCACCTCAAGCGGAGATTATTATCTGTGGAACTCAGCAAAATTATTGTTTTAATCTCTCGGATTTACTGCCTTTTTCCTTTCGTTTTTAACTGTGGGTAAAGTATAGGGTTTAAGGTGCTACAACGCCATCACCTTGAGGCACTTTTGGCTATGAGATAATTAATGTATGCTGAACAAACCGAAAGCATAAATACCGCATCATCTTTTGTTACGGCGCTATGATCAGTCAGTGCATGGCGTATTCCCGATTCATCGCTTGTGTATCCATATAACTTGGACAAAGCCTCCTTTAGGACAGGATGAAGATACCCCATTTCTTCAATTTTCTTGATTGATTTCCCAAGTGTAGCTTTTGGATCACCCGTAAAGTCTCTACAGGCAGATTCAACCGCAGATATAGATTCTTTTATTGAATTACGATAATCTGGGTCTTCTCTATCGTAAAGAAAGCTAACGGATGTTGTTATATGCGTGGCAGCACCAGCAAACTGATTTTGGTTTGCCGCATTTTCAATAGAATCTCTTGTATGTTCATCAATTAAGTCTGCCACCTTTCCATCAACAATTCTATAGCCACAGTTGTCTCGTTCCATAACACTGTTCATAAATTCGGTCATACTCCTAACTATGTTTTCGTCCTTTTCGTCAAAAGAAGATATCAGGCATTCGATGAAATCGTAAACCTCGTTCCACTTAAACTGGAAAAAGCGCTCACGGATAAATTCAACAAGTTTAGGCCAAGAAGTTGGGCATTCATCAAGTGGCATCTTAAAATAATTATGCCATAACCGCCTTAAGACAATCTCATGGCGACAATTGCCTTTCTGGACGTAGTACAAAGAACCCGGTTCTACAAATTTTAATGATATAGCAGACCATAACCCATTACGCAATCCCCTATCCATAGAATCTATCTGGACAGGAACCTCCGTCGGTTGAATATTTTTTCGTTGTGAAAATGTCATTGTGTTCTTTTTGGATAATTTTGTCCCCTAACTATTAATTCAATTATAGCAATTCTCATCCTGTTGAAGTACCAAGTCTCTTGTTTGAGAAAACAGGGAACAGAGAAAAAGGAGTGAGAAATCAATAGTTTAAGTGAGGTTATATCATGATACTGGTAAACTCTCTGGGTAGATTAAAAAGACAGGGTGAGCGTATCTCAAACGCTATTGACAATTGGCCAATTTTGTGAGTCGCTTGCTGTGTAGGCATTTCAAGTAATACCAGTCAATCATAAAAGTTACGAACTCGACCCATTTGGTCGATTATTGCTTAACAATTGAGATGGCAAATTATAAGCAAATATGCCTGAATTGTCCTCTGGGTAAGCAACCTCAATAAACTTCATTTTGTCAAGGATTGTCAAGATGCACTTACCCTAGATTAGAGAAACCAATTTTCAATCACTAAACCCTGAAAATCTTTAAAATCGTCAACATTATTGGTAACTAAAGTCAAATTGTTGGTAAAAGCAATAGACGCTATTTGAGCATCGACAAAGGCAGGACTCTTACCAACTTTAGATAACCTTGCCCTTTCCCGTGCGTGATATTGGGCTGATTTTAAGTCATAATCGAATAAAGGTAGATTGGCTAAAATAACATTATTTACATAATCTTCTAGGTCTTGGCGTTTTTTGGACAAAGGAAGTCGAAAACAACCAAATAATAGCTCATGGATAACCAGAGTAGCTGTGGCTATTTCCCGTTTAGATAACCTGAGCTTTGTCATGACCTTCTGATTAGGTTGAGGTCGTTTAGCCTCTGACAAAACATTAGTATCTAGTAAATACTTGAGAGTCATAAATGAACATCTCTCCCCGTTGACTTGTCCCGTAAATTATCAAAAGTATCATCATCAAGACTTGCCAAATCTACCCTTTGCCTAAAATCTTGCAAGGCTGACCAAAAATCATTAACCTCTCTAATTTCTACTAATATCTCTTCATTATCGGGAAAATCAACTTCCTCTAATAACTCAATAATTTTGCCTTTTTTAATTCCTTTAACTAACATAATATCAACTCCTTCTAAATGATCTGTATCGTAGAATTCAACATAGAGAGAATCATCAAAAACAGTTTTTGCTTCCTCAAATGAGACTGGCTGCTTTGATAGATTGCGTTCTGCCTTATTTTTATCCCAGTCAAACTGCATAAAGCCATTATACTGCTACTCACTGAAACTGATGGCACATTTTTGATATGTCTTGAACGGGATATATTAAACTGTATTGAACCATCGATCTGGTTCAGAAGTCCAAGTAAATTTCCAGTGGAGCTAAAGCTGACCAATATTACTAAAATCTCGCTAACTTGAAGATATGCTACTTGTCTTAGGCTGCTTCATCTCCAACACTTAAGGGACTAATAACTACATTTTATCTCCTCCCGTAGCGACATTTTTAAATCTTTCTTGGGCAGCAGAAAAAGCCTCTTTCATCACCCTTTGAATCCTCTTAGGATCGGGTTTTTTACCCCCCATTAAATCGCCAAAATAGACACAAGCACCCTCTCCCAGGGCCCAGGTATAGGCAGCGGACCAAGAAGCGGCGATAACACTGCCAAAACCGGGGATAAATTTCACTAATTCCCGACCGATGGCCTGGGCTAAAAAGCCGCCAGCGATCGCACTGACGATTCCACCGGCTTGGGATGGGGTTAAGACTTGACCGTATAATTTACCTAAAACCCCCACCATTGACACTTGTAGGGCGGTTAACACGGGCATAGTCGCTAAGGGTAAGGGAATCGCTGCCAAGGTTCCCGCTATGACGGAAAAGGCTAACATATAGCGTCGGGCCACGTCCCGATAGAGATGGCCTAATTTATCGCTGGTTTCCCGATCTAAAAGTTGGTGGATGGTGTTAGCTTCGGCTTTTGGCAATAAATCGGCTAAATTGTCTCTAAATGCCTCTAAACCGTAAAAAACAGGGTTGTAACCGTCTTCCTCTAGGGTAAAGTCTATTAGCACAGAATTGTCGTATAAATCCTTAAAAGTTTCTTTAATTTCTTGATAGGCGCGATTGATATCCTCGAAATCGGGAGGATAAGGGGGATGATCGGCGGTATTAGGAGGATAAAGCTGATGAAGGCAGGTTACAGCCAGTAAACAGGGGATTTTAGGGTATTTTTGCCGCAGTTGTTTGGTAATTTCCAGAAGGCTATCGGTGGCAAAATCATCAATTTTTACCGTCAGGATAAAAACCTGGGCGCGTCCCGTGTTTTCGGCTAAATCTGCTAATAATTCCGCGATTATCGTCTCTGTGTGTTGATAGGCATCCCCTAACCCCACCGTATCGGTAAAAATCAACAGGGGTAAATCTTCTGCGGGGTAGGTGTAGCGCTGGGTGTTTTGGGTGTGGGGACGGAAACCTTGCCCGACGATTTCCGACGAAACTCCCGTTATTCCCCGAATAATCGAACTTTTTCCCGTTTGCGGTTTACCGATTAATAGCGCCTCGGTGGTGGGTAATTCTTGACGGACTTTTTCTAAAATTTCCGCCACTTGAGTGTCACTGACACTAAACCACTGGAGGACAGTATTAGTCAACTGGTCGATGGGGAGTCTTTTCATCACTTCCCCCGTGAGACTATTCCAAGTATTGACCAAAGAATCAATGGGCAGTTTATTAGTCATGGGGATTAGAAGGGTTTATGATAACTAAAATAGAGATTTTCAGCCATAGAATCAGACGATGACAAAAGCCGCAATAACTCCGCAAGATTTATCATGGCCTTTTTGGCCAATTGTACCACTTTATCCCTACGGTCAAAGACGGACAATTCGCCAAGAAGTGGTGAAAGATACGCTCTGGACATTTGAGCAATTGCAGGGTATTTTTTATGTGGTTGTGCCGATTCGCATGACGGTAATTAAGTTAGCATCTGGGGGTTTATTTGTTTATGCACCTGTGGCCCCGACTCCTGAATGTATTCGCTTAATGCGTGAGTTGGAAAGTGAATACGGGGAAGTTAAATATATTATTTTGCCGACGATTTCTGGGATTGAACATAAGGTTTTTGTGGGTCCTTTTGCCCGTTATTTTCCTAAGGCTATAGTTTATGTTGCTCCTAATCAATGGAGTTTTCCTCTTAATTTACCTTTGAGTTGGTTGGGTTTACCAGCAAAACGAACGGAAATTTTACCTGCTGACTCGGCAACTACTCCTTTAGGAAAAGATTTTAGTTATGAAATTTTACCCGCAATCGATCTGAATGTGGGATACTTCTCGGAGGTGGCTTTTTTTCATCACTACTCTCAAACTCTGCTGCTGACTGATGGCATTATTTCTATCCCAGAAAATCCCCCCGCTATTTTAGAATTAGACCCCTATCCGCTGCTGTTTCACGCTAAAAATACGGCTAAGGATTTGGTGGAGGATACCCCAGAAAATCGCCGTCGGGGTTGGCAAAGAATTTGTCTTTTTGCTCTTTATTTTCAACCTCCTGTTTTAGCTGTTCCCAATTGGATTAAGGTCTTTCGAGATGCTTTTACTGCTAAGGAAAAGAGTAAAAAAGCCTATTTTGGTTTATTCCCTTTTCAATGGGGTGATGATTGGCAAAGGACTTTTTTAAATTTGCGTCGCGAGGGGAGGTTAATAGTAGCCCCAATTTTGCAAACTTTGATTCTTAATCGCACTACTGACGAGGTTAGTCAATGGGTTGATAGAATTTCTCAATGGCCGATTAAACAGGTTATTCCTTGTCATTTTGCTAGTCCGATTCAAGCTGATAGTCAAGAGTTTCAGCAGGCTTTTTCTTTCTTGTTAAAAGATTCTTATTTACCTAAAGATGACTTGGAATGTTTAGAAAGTATTGATAGTTTTTTAGTGCGTTGGCGATTGACTCCTCCTCCTGATAAAAAATTGTAATTTATGGCTAAGAACTGCTATAATATATGCAGTTGTTAGTTGATTGCTAATTAAGGTTATGCAAATTCCCGAAAATCCCAGTAATGATGACATCAGAGAAGCGTTGATTCAATTGCGAGAAGAACTTGGTCAAAAAGTTGACCGATTAGAATATAAATTTGATGCCTATCAAAAAGGTACAGATGGTATGGTGAGAATGGCTACTACTATCATCATTGCCACCGCTTCCGTGGTGGTTTTATCTAGTCTTAGTCCTGCGGTGACAGCAATTATCACCGCTTTATATTCTGCTAATGCTCATTAATTAATTTATCGCTAAATTCTGGTGCGTTAGGCTACCTTTCCTGAATTTTTACCCGTTGGTTTAATTGATTCATAGCCAGAGAAATCACCAGATTAAAGAATAAATAGGTGGCCATAACTACTATTAACATCTCTACAGCTTTTCCTGTTTGATTAGCGATGGTACTAGAGATAGCATAAATATCATTATAACCGATAGCGATCGCTAAACTAGAGTTTTTAACAAGGTTTAAACATTCATTAGTTAAAGGAGGAATAATCACCGGCAAAGCTTGGGGAAAAATTACTAATCTCATCACTAATAAAGGTTTTAATCCCAAGGCTTTAGCTGCCTCCCATTGTCCCCGATTAACCGATTGAATCCCTCCCCGTACCGTTTCCGCAATAAAGGCAGCTGTATAAACAGTTAAACCGATTAGGAGAGTAGCAAACTCAGAAGAAAGATGTAAACCGAAGTCAATATTTTGATTAAGAGGATTAACTTGGGGACTTTGCCATTGTAAACCCCAGATTAGAGGAATTATAACTAGGATTAGTAGGCTAGTTAGACATAAACCAAGTTTATTTTTTAGGTATAAAAATACTGAGATAATTATTCCTAAAATCATTATAGCTAAGGCTAACCATGTCCTGAAACTATTGGCAGGAAAAGGTAAATAGACTCCTGAGTTATTTAAAAATACCCTGCCAAAAAACTCTAGAGAGTCCTCAATTTTCGGCAGTTTCAGAAACACAGCAAAATACCAGAAAAATAATTGTAATAATAAAGGAGTATTGCGAATAGTTTCCACATAAATTGTTGCCAACTGACGAATTAACCAATTATCCGACAAGCGACCTAACCCGATGACTATTCCCAGACTAATCGCCAAAAATATGCCACTAATCATAATGCGGAGGGAATTAAGCAATCCCACCAAAAGAGCGCGAAAATAGGTATCGGTGGGACTGTAGGCAATAGGAGAGTCACCAATCGCAAAAGAGGCTGGTCGGTCAGGATCAAAGAGAAAGCCAAAGCCAAAACTTAGGCGCAAACGTTGGAAATTAATCACTAAATTGCGACCAAAAAACCAGAAAATTAGGCAGACAATTAGCAGAATAATTACCTGTAGAAAAATCTTCTGAAATCGCTCATCGTACCAAAAAGAATTTTTTTGAGGTAGAGTCATATTTATTAAGTAGCTGGTTCTAATTAAATCCCCCCTATATCCCCCCTTGATCCCCCTTGATAAGGTAGGGTTGATTCATGAATCAACCCTACCCTTGATAACGGGGGTGTCTGATAATTTTTAACGCCTACCTACTTATATAGTCGAGAATTTTTCACAAAAGAAATCGGTGACTTTTGGCCACCGATTGAGAAAATCAAAACATATTTAGATAACCCCCAGACGGGAAAGACCGAGGATGACACCGGCGCCGAGGACATGACCAAAACTGGTAGTACCCAGTAAAGCGCCTAATCCCATACCACCGAATAAAGCGGGGGAAGGTAAAGCAGGACCGACATTTTGTTGTTTAATAGTCGCTTTACCGAAAGCAATAGCGAGAATATTGCAGATAATCATGACAATCGCCACTTTGGGACTCCATTCGCTGGAACCTTGTACGGCGGTGGCGGCCATTAATAGGGTTGAATACATTGAAATTCTCCTGAACAGGTCGTTTTAAGTTTTTAATCTTAAAGGTAGTTTTCACCCCAGATCACGGCCTGTTGCAATACTTAATAATCAAAAGCAGAGGAGTCAACAATAAGGCCGATTCGTCTCCACTCATGAACTACTCGCTTAGTACAAATTTAAGTTTAAGCCTACTTCTCTAGCGAAGACGGCTAATCCTTTCTTTTCAATGGTTTTGATAGCTTTGGTGGAGATGCGTAGTTTTACCCAACGGTTGCCTTCCGACCACCAAACTCTTTTCCATTGTAGGTTAGCTTCTTGTAATTTTTTGGTGCGACGGTGGGAGTGGGACACCGCATAGGCGTTATTGGCCTTTTTCCCCGTCATAGTACAGACTCTAGACATAATTTACTCCTGTGCGATCGATGTTTGTCAATAGTCAACCTTTCTAGTTTAACTCAAATCTCGCCAGAAGTCCCCCCTTCCCCTGGGTGAAGTGAACGGAGATAGATTTAACAGCAAGTGGGGGGATTAAGAAGTTGATTAAACCGGTTCACTGCTCAGACAATTTCGACAATTGCCTCAAAGGTAATGGTGAGAATATTGTCAACAAATTTAGCTGTAATTTTTTACTGAATAAAAAATATTTTAATAAGTTTTACATAGTTTCTATTATTCTGGTTAATTCATTTTTATTTTTCCACAATTTTACTTAAAAATCTTGGTATATTTTGGCGATAAAAGGGGCTTGATTACCTTGAACTATTTTTTCGATTTTATCGATTGTTTCGACAAAAATATTAATCATGGTTTGACGAGGTAAGTTGCCAGAAACTAGAACAAATACTTGAGCCTGATAACGGGCTATCTGTTGAACTTCTAAAATATTTCTACCAATGTTTACATCTTTAGTTAATACTATCCATCCTCTTTGACTAACAATAGGTAGCCACTCCGTATCCGGTGCATCTGGGGCAAAATGGGCATGATGAAATTCAATTTTAACCCCTATTTCTTGCAAAGCTTCACCGATAGATTTTCCTAAAGCGCGGTCTATAAAATAGGTGTATTGATAGGTCATGCCGCTTGCCAATTGCACTCGAATAAAATCGCTTTTTCAATTTGCCAAGGTTGACAATTATAATCATTGGCAATATCTTCTATAGAGTCCCCCGCATCATAAAGTTCTGTGACAACTTTAGTGGGAATTCCTGTTCCTGTGATCACGGGTTTTCCGAAGGAAATATTCGGGTCTATCTTTAGGACTTTATCGCTGAAGTCTTGCCCATTTATGTCGATAGTGGGAAAAAGCCGTGTGGCGATATCTTGTTCATCCCATTCAATACGAGTTAAGAGATTATTTAAGAATTGTTTCATCGTCAATTGTCCCGAACGGGAGGCATTAATTAAATGTTCAAATTGTTCAATAAAAAGGTCAGTTCCATCGGTACTAAATTGTTTTTGAACCAGAGGATGATCGGTGTTAAATTGTTCACTAATATAGTCTAGTGCCAGTCTAACTTTATCGAGAGGGATGTTATGAACTTTGCGAATAACTCTTAAAACGTGCGCTTCCACTAAGTTAGTAAAGGAAAGTTGCGGAATATTCGGATTAGGTCGTTGAATGAGGGGTAAAAACTCTTTTTGTCCTTTTTTAGTGGGGTAGGTGCGTCCTCGTACCCACGTTCTCAGAGTGGGTAAAGGAATATGGAGATAGCGCGCAGTATCGGCTATAGTGTAGGTGGGAACATGATAGAGATGCTCTAGAGATAAGGGAGATGATGCTTTGACCATCGTTAATATTTTGGTGAAGTTGTTGAGATGAGATTATCGCCTATTATTTCATTTTAGCTAATTTTGGTATCCTTGAGGAGAGGGATAAAGCAGGATGAGGGCATCTCAGTGGACATTGGGGCTAAATGAGGTTATATTTTATCTATAGGAGAACGTTTGTATGTGGCAACGATAATGAGTAATTCACTGCCAAAATATCTAGAGGAAATCACAGGCATTTATCAACAGGGTAAGGCCACAGAACACAGTTATCGTCCTGCTTTAAAAAAATTAATTGAATCCCTAAATAATAACCTACAAGCTCTCAATGAACCCAAAAGGATTGCTTGTGGCGCTCCAGATTTTGTGATTAATCAGGGTATAGTAGAAATTGGCCATCTGGAAGCAAAAGATATCGGAACTTCTCTCAAAAAGATTGAAAATACTCCCCAAATAAAACGTTATTTACAGGCTTTGGGTAATTTAATTATCACCGATCATTTAGAATTTCGTTGGTATGTATCGGGAGAATTGCGTCTATCAGCTGCCGTGGCAACTCTTAATCAAAAAAAGCAAATTAAACCTGATTCCCAGGGTATTTTACAAGTAGAACAATTGTTCTATCAATTTTCCCTCTCAAAAGTTATTCAGATAACAACCCCGCGAGAATTGGCGAAAAAAATGGCCGCTTTAGCGCAGTTAATTCGAGATGCAATCGGTCAAGCTTTAAAAGATCAAGATTGCGGGGGAATGTTGCGGCAACAATTGCAATCTTTTCAACGAGTTTTAATTAGTGATCTCAATGAAGCGCAGTTTGCCGATATGTATGCACAAACAATCTGTTATGGTTTATTTGCGGCACGCTGTAATACGGATCAAATAAGTTCTTTTTCCAGGGAAACGGCAGCATTTCGCCTCCCAAAAACTAACCCTTTTTTGCGGGGAATTTTTCATCAAATTGCTGGTACAGAATTAGATGAGCGGATTACTTGGGCCGTGGATACTCTAGCCACTATTTTACAACAAACGGACATGGAGGGAATTCTTAGCAGCTTTGGAAAACGCACGCGCAAGCAGGATCCTGTGGTTCACTTTTATGAGACTTTTTTAGCCGAATACGATAGTAAAATGCGTGAGTCTAGGGGTGTTTATTATACCCCTGAACCCGTGGTTTCTTACATGGTTCGCAGTGTGGACTATATTCTAAAAAATAAGTTTCAGATTCCTAAAGGTTTGGCCGATGCCAAAAAAATTACGATTAAAAATCCTAATAATAGCCAAGAAACTCAGGAAGTTCACCAGGTTTTAATCCTCGATCCTGCTGTGGGAACTGGGACTTTTTTACACTCTGTTATCGACCATATCTATGATAGTTTTCGTCAACAGAAAGGGATGTGGTCTAGTTATGTCAGTAAACATTTATTACCCCGTCTCTTTGGGTTTGAGTTACTGATGGCTCCCTACACCGTAGCACACATGAAATTAGGTTTACAACTTCAGGAATTAGGCTATGATTTTAGTGCCGATGAACGCTTGGGAATCTATCTCACCAACACCCTACAGGAAGCTTTTCAAATTCCCCCTGCTGATGGTTTTTTAAATCGTATTCGCGATGAAGCAGAGTCAGCGCAAGGTGTTAAGCAAGAACATCCGGTTATGGTGATTATTGGTAATCCTCCCTACTCTGGACATTCCGTAAATACAGGAGAATGGATTAAGGAATTATTGAAGGGAAAAGATATTATTTCTGGAGAAAAAACTGCTAGTTATTTTGAAGTAGATGAGCAACCTTTAGGCGAAAAAAATCCCAAATGGTTAAATGATGATTATGTAAAATTTATTCGCTTTAGTCAATGGCGCATCGAGAAAACTGGTTACGGAATTTTAGCTTTTGTTACTAATCATGGTTATCTGGATAACCCAACTTTTCGGGGAATGCGTCAAAGTTTATTAAAAACTTTTGATGATATTTATATCCTCGATTTACACGGCAACAGTAAGAAAAAAGAAGCTTGTCCCGACGGTTCACCGGATCAAAATGTGTTTGATATTCAGCAAGGTGTAGCTATTGGTATTTTTATTAAATATCACAATGGTTCTTCAAATTTAGCTAAAGTTTATCATGCTGATTTATGGGGCAAAAGAGAGATGATTGAGAATCAAGTTATTGTCGGTGGTAAGTATCACTGGTTAGAGGAAAATGATCTTTGTTCTACTTCTTGGCAAGAATTACAACCTGATTCTCCTTTTTATCTATTTAAACCTCAGAATATTAATCTGCGCTCGGAATACGATCAATTTTGGAAGATTACTGAAATTATGCCAATTAATAGTGTTGGTATCGTCACAGCTAGAGATAGTTTAACAATTCAATGGAATAAAAAAGAAATTTGGGATATAATCAATGATTTTGTCAAGCTCAGTCCAGAACAAGCTAGGATTAAATATAATTTAGGTAAAGATTCTCAAGATTGGAAGATAGATTTAGCACAGAAAGATGTTAAGCAATCAAATTTATCTAAAGATAACCTCTTACCCATTTCATATAGACCTTTTGATCAAAGATATACCTATTATACAGGTAATTCAGGTGGGTTTCACTGTAGAGCAAGAATTGATACTATGCGTCACCTAAAAGAAAATAATTTAGGATTTCATATATGCAGACAAATAGTCAGTGAAACTTGGCAACATATTTTAATTACTAATCAGCTTACAGACGATTCCTATGTTTCAAACAAAAGTAGAGAAAGAGGATACACTATGCCATTATATTGTTATCCTGAAACTCAGGCAGAGAAAGACATGGGAATGTCTCGCCGTCCCAATCTAGCACCAGAATTTATTAAGGAACTTTCGGCAAAACTTGACTTAGAATTTATCAGTGATGGCAAAGGAGACGAAAAGAAAACCTTTGGACCGGAAGACATTTTTAACTATATCTATGCTGTCTTTCACTCTCCCCAATATCGCCAACGTTACGCCGAATTTTTAAAAATAGACTTTCCTCGTGTTCCCCTAACCAGTAATAAAAAATTATTCTGGGAATTAGTCAAAAAAGGTGACAGATTAGTGCAGTTACACTTGATGAAAGGGACGGGAAAAGAAATTAGTAGCTATCCCGTGGCGGGTTCTAATCTAGTCGAACAGGTGAAATATAACGAAAATAAACAACAAATTTTGATTAATTCTGACCAGTATTTTGCGGGGATTCCGCCCCAAATTTGGAACTTTTATATCGGCGGTTATCAAGTGTGTCAGAAGTGGCTAAAAGACCGCAAAGGTCGCCACCTTAGCTACGATGACCTAGAACATTATCAACAAATTATCTCCATTTTGGGAGAATCGATCGCAATTATGGAAACCATAGATATAATTATCAATAAATATGGTGGTTTCCCCTTTAGTTAAGCCACCGGTGAGAGAAGATTAACTCTAAATCCGTTGACTATAGGCTACATATCAGGACAGGTAAAAGGGAGAATCAATAATCAGTACAGGTGCAAGATTTTGAGAGAATTGTGCTTCAAAACCTTGCGTTTTCATCGGCCCGCGTCCTGTAGGGGCGAAGCATTCGGGCAATAACCTATCGGTGAAACCGGAGATTTTCTATCCGAATGCTTCGCCCGTACTTTTTGCCGCAAACCCTAGATTGATATTTTATCGCAGATTTCAACCACAGATAAAGCGTCTTCTAGGTTATATTTATTAGGGTTTTTCTTCCTTTTTTGTTGCGGTTGCCTTTTAAATTTATATTGAAATGTCTCAAAAATTTTGGCGTTGTCAAATTGAAAGAGC
>NZ_JADEXI010000077.1:0-12627 GCF_015207185.1 Microcystis sp. LEGE 08355
AGGCATTTAGCGATTTTTGTTAATTGTTTTTTATCTAGAGCGAACTAATCAATTAAATCTCTTGCCAGATAAGGATTTAGTCGATTTATGCCCCCCTATCGAACCATACCAAGTAACGAAGAACCATTATATATTGGCCTCAAAAACGGGACAATAGCCTTCGGCAACCACTTTAAAACCGTAGAGGGGAGAAACGGGATTCCAACAGCGCTGACTTTTGTAGTGGACACAGACACGACAGCAATCCATCTCCTCTAAAGCTTTGGTGATACGATTGGGACTCTCGCTTAATAATTCCCGTTGGGAGACTCCCCGCAATAATAATTCTTCCCCTTGCCAGCGCGCTTCTACCAGTCCCGTATCGGCGAAATTACTCCACCGGGGATCCCGGGTGATCGGCTCTGGTAAGGTGATAGTGATGATCGAATCCGATTCATTTAATTCTCCCTCATAGTGACTGGGGGCCGGGGGTGTCGGTTGCAGAAAGCGATCGCCAATAGGCAATTCCACCAGGGTTCCCACGGCCGGAGAATGGAGTTGATAACGGTTCTGTAATTCTTCTAAACTGGTCAAATCCGCTAGATATAGGGGCGAGCCATGGACGAACATGATATGCTGCGGTCGCAGGTTATGGATTAGTTGGGTGGTGTTGCGACTATCGCTATGTTCCGCGAGTAGATAGGTTTCTTGGCTAATTAATCGCGAACGCTGTGCCGCTTTTAATCGGGGATTCTCTAGGTTGATATCGTGCAGGTGTTGGGGAACTAAGATTAACCAAGGTTTATCCCCTTGCAGATATTTACTCACCTCCTCTAGGCGATCGATTAGTAAAATTATCGGAGTGGTTCCCCCTAGAGGTGTCGGTTTTTCTGGCAACCTTCGCAACCGGGGACAGATGCGCTCATCCCAAAATAAGGGCTGATGTTTGGCAAAATTCTGGACAGATGCGGGAAATTGTGGTAAAATTTCTAGGTAGGCATCGCAGGCTTTAGCGATCTTGCCCCCAACCCAGATATCAATGTCGCGGCCCGTGAATTGGTGGTGCGATCGCAGTAATTTTAAAATTTCTTGACCCAATCCCAAAGCGGGGACGGGTAGTAGGACATTTTGTCCCTCAGCGATCGCATGATAGATGCGATTCATCAACTGTTTTTCCTGCTGTCGTCGGTGGGGATGGCGTTCTGTGCCGTAACTGCCTTCAATAATCAGCACGTCGGGGGATACTCCCCGCAGCAGATCGATCGATAATCCTTCCACCAGTTGAAAATTAGATAGGGAAAAATCGCCGGTATAGAGGACATTATAGGTGCGTTTGGGGGTTTTGTAGGTGAATAGTACCACGGCGGCCCCGGGTAGGTGGCCGGCCGGAAAAATCTCGACGGTGAGATCATCAAAGAGAGCGATCGGCGATCGCCATGGCCAACCCTGACAGAAACTGCCGATTTCCTCGGCAGAATCGGGCCATTGTAGGGGCAGCAGTTGTACTGTCACCTCACTGGCATAAACTGGCAATTGGGGATAGGTCTGATGGAGAGCCATTAACCCACGGATGTGATCGCTGTGGGCATGACTACAGAACACCAGATCCACGGGGGGTTTTTTATTTTGGGTGAGGGGTTGCATATCGGCCAAACCGCAATCTAAAAGTAGGCGATAGGGACCGATTTTCAGTAGGAGACAAACCCCTTCTGATGCGTGACCGACACCAAAAGGTAAACAGGATAAAAGGGATTTTGACCCCCAGACAGCAGTAGAGCGTTGAACCATGGCAACCCTGATCATGATAACTGGTTAGTGAGCGGAACCGTTGCCATCGTAGTTATCGCTATCGTAAAAACCGTTGCGGGTGCCGAAAAAGAGACAAGAGACGGTGAATACAGCCGTTAGTGCCAACAGGATTAATTTGATGTCCATATAATTAGTGCAACTCCTCAGAGGGTAATCTCCCCTCATACTAACCCAACTTTTTCGCTTGTTAGCAGCTAGGTTTCGGGTTTGACCATCGGCGCTCAACCTCTTTCCCCCACCATCGCCCGGTCTATGTTAATAATTAACGAAGGCAGCAAGCGGAGGGCAGGAGTCCGTTTTTGTAACGGGGATTTATACTCCGCTCCAAAAACTTTTCGCCAACCAGGAGCGAGGGACAAGGGTTGTGCGCGATAATTTTAGTTAATTTAAAAGTCTTGAGCAAAGCTAATCCCAAGTCACAGGACTACTTTTCTGTATCTCATATTAAGAAAAAACTATGAGCGATAATATTTTGTCTCAAGCTTCACAGCGATGTATTACATAGATGGCAGTTGACTTATAATTAAGAAAGCTTGCTAATTTTGTCAGATAGAAAAAACGAGGAGATTAATTAATTTAGCTATATATGTCAAGATTAACCCAAGAATCTTTAGGTAATGAGGCGGCTATATTTTCAGCTTTAGAGTCTCAACATCAAGAAGCTTCGCTCTACGGTGTTACAGATGGTAAAGCGATCGGAACCTACTTAGAACAAAAGTTTAAACTATATCTAAAAGAAAAATATGATTTTGTTGAGGGTAATGCAGCCAGTGGTATCGATTTTCCTGAGTTGCTGGTTGATATAAAAGTAACCAGTACTAAACAACCACAATCATCTTGTACTTTTAAATCCGCAAGACAAAAGATTTTTGGCTTAGGATATTCCTTAATTATTTTTGTTTATGAAAAGTTAGATAATAGTCTCAATCGCACTGCCAATTTAAGAATGATCACGACAATTTTTGTATCGGCTGAAAGAAGAGCTGATTTCCAGATGAATCGTGGTATTCGCAACATCTTAAACAATCAGGGTAACAAAGATGATTTAATTGCCTTTATGTTAGATAAAAACTTACCCGTTGATGAAATGGAAGCAGCCAATATAGCCGATGAAATTCTTGCTAATCCTCCAGTACAAGGATTTTTAACCATTTCCAACGCCTTACAGTGCAGACTACAATATACTAGAGTAATTGATCTTGCTGGTCAAGAAGAAGGATTAATAGCTATTTATAGAGAGAATTAGTCATGTCAGTTTCTCCAGTTAAAGTTGAATACGGCGACTTTCAAACTCCTTTAGAGTTAGCCGAAAAGATTTGCCAAAAGTTATCACAAATAAATGTTAATCCCAAGGTAATTATTGAGCCAACTTGTGGTACAGGAAACTTTTTAAAATCGGCAGCAGCTACCTTCAAACAAACTGAAAAAATTCTTGGCTTTGAAATTAATCCTAATTATGTTGCACAGATAGCCCAAGATGAGCAATTATGCCAAGATACAAGAATACAAGTTCATCAAAATAATTTTTTTGACTGTGATTGGAATGTTCTAACTCAAGCCTGGAAAGAGAATATTTTATTCTTGGGGAATCTACCTTGGATAACAAACTCAAAACAGGGATTGATTAATGGTAGCAATTTACCGCAAAAAAGGAACTTTCAAGGTTATCAGGGTTTAGATGCTATCACAGGAAAAAGTAACTTTGATATTTCAGAATGGATGTTAATTAAATTGATTGAATGTCTTAATCATCGTTCAGCTTATCTGGCAATTATCTGCAAAACAGCCGTTTCTAGAAAAATTTTGAACTATATTTATACTCAGAAAATTAATCTCACCTATTCGGCAATTTATCCGATAAACACTCAAAAATATTTTCAAGCTAATGTAGATGCTTGTATCCTATTTTGTGAATTTGATTCTCAATCAGAAAATTACTTTTGTGATGTTTTCAAGAGTTTTGAGGAAAGGGAGTTTCAGCGTATTGGTTATCAAAATGATATTCTAGTCAGAGATTTAAATACTTTTATCAGACTAGAGAAGTTATATCATCGGCATCCTCTAGTAGAAAAATGGCGTTCAGGTATTAAACATGATTGTTCAAAAGTCATGGAATTGCAGTTAGTTAATGGAATTTTTGTCAATGGTTTAAAGGAAATCGTTGATATTGAAACCACCTATCTTTATCCTCTCCTTAAAGGTTCAGATGTGGCACAAAATCGCCTAGAAATTATCAATAAATACGTTTTAGTAACTCAGAAGTTTATTGGTGAATCTACAGAAAATATGCGAGATATAGCACCAAAAACTTGGCAGTATCTAGTTAATCATGTAGATTACTTTGGGAATAGAAAAAGCAAAATCTATCAAAAGCAACCAGATTTTTCTATATTCGGCGTTGGTTCTTACACTTTCTCTCCTTTTAAAATTGCCATTTCTGGACTTTATAAGAAACTTAATTTTCAACTTATATCACCCTATCAAAATCAACCAGTTATTTTCGATGATACTGTTTACTTCTTAAGCTTTGATAATTTAGATACTGCTCAGAAAACACTACAGCTTCTCAATTCTTCCCTAGCGATGGAGTTTTATTCATCTCTGATATTCTGGGATGAAAAAAGACCAATAAAAGCCCGTATTTTAAATAGTTTGAATTTATCAGAATTAGGGGGTATTACTAACGCTAACGCAGCTAAGTAACGCACCTTACGGGATATTTTATGATAATTTTTTCATCTCCTCGATAATTGCCATTGTCTCGACGCTAACGTTACACCCACGGGTTAATAAGTCAACCACTTGCTCTTTATACTTTACAAAATGATAGGTATTAAATTTCTCAGCGATGGTTTTATCTTTAGGTTTCTTTTCTTTATATTGATCTTTATACATTATCATAACTACTCTAGAAGAGCCGCCCTTAATTTCTATGTGTTGTTCTTTCAATAGGGCTAAGTAGGTAGGCACAATTATTTGTAGGATGGGTTAGCGGTAGCGTAACATAATCGGGCGTTGGGTTTCATGCTTCAACCGTTCGGCAAAAGCTCACGGCCGAAGCCCAACCTACGTTCATTTTATATTTAATTCCACCCACCTACTTAGATTAGATTTAATAGTCATGACCGTAATTCTGACTTTAGTAACCTATCTATAGTTATTTTAGTACAAGTATAAGCTTTTGGAAAAAAGCAATCTTATCAGTCATGGTAGTTTTGCCTGTTTCTGGGAATCAACTCGGACCGACTAAAGAAACAAAGGAAAATGGAAATTTTGCCGATCTAGGGCTGGCCTTTGCTATAAGTGAGCTATATAGCGCCTCCTTGGCTAGTGAAGAAATTCTCAAACGCTAAAGCTGAGAGCTTACCGAAAAATTGGGTTTAAAGTTCCCCGCCCGACCGGGCGGCTTTTTCTTCTCAATAGTTGCTTATCAACCACCTCTTGTGATAAAATCAAGACATGATAGTTAGAGAAGCCAAGCTACTAAACGCCACTAAAGAGCAATACCAAGCTCTGGATGAAGCCATCCGTACCGCCCAATTTATTCGTAACAAAGCGGTTAGATACTGGATGGATAATTCGGGGGTAGGAAGAAATGATTTATATGCACTGTGCAAAGTCCTTGCTCAAGAGTTCTCTTTGGCCAAAAAGTTAAACTCTGCCGCTCGTCAAGCCAGTGCAGAAAGAGCTTGGGCTTCTATTTCTAACTTCTATACTCGTTGTCGAAAAGGAGAAAAGAAAAAAGGCTATCCAAAATTCAAAAAGCATTGTCGCTCTGTTGAGTATAAGGTTTCGGGATGGAAACTCTCAGAGGATTGTATGTATATTACTTTCACTGACGGTTTTAATGCCGGTGCTTTTTCTCTTTATTGCGACAAGGAAACAAGAGAAGACCTCTTTCGACTAAAGATTAATCGTGTTCGTGTTGTACGCCGAGCCGACGGGTATTATGCCCAATTTTGCTTTGATGCTGACCGCAAAGAGCAGGGAAACTATACAGGCAATGTTATCGGTCTTGACCTGGGATTGCAATATTTTTACAAAGACCAAAACGACAATGCTGTAGTTTATCCTAAGTATTTGCGAAAAGCAGAAAAAAGGCTAAAACGTCAACAAAAACGATTAAGTAAAAAGTATAGGAAAGGGGCAAAACCTCAATCCAAGAGCTACCATCGAACCAGAAAAAGACTGGGTAAACTCCACCTGAAAGTTCAACGCCAGCGGAAAGATTGGGCGATTAAGTTAGCCCGAAACGTAGTGGCATCTAACGATGTTGTGGTGTATGAGGCTTTAAAAGTGTCGAATCTGGTCAAGAATCATAACTTGGCTAAGTCTATTTCTGATGCAGGTTGGTATCAATTCACTCAATGGCTAGACTACTATGGCCAAATTTGGGATAAAGCAATAGTTGCGGTTGCACCCAACTATACTTCCCAAGATTGCTCTAATTGTGGTCATCGGGTGAAAAAGTCACTAAGCACTAGAACTCACTCTTGTCCTCACTGTGGAATTAAAATCTGTCGTGATACAAATGCGGCTTTAAATATTCTTAAAAGAGGAATGGAAGTTCTCGGGATGGAATGGCAAAACAGTACCCAAGGGCATTGGGAATCTGAGTCGGAAGACCGAAAGCATGGGGAGAAAACCGCCTCTACTATTGAAGGGAAACCAGAGATAACAAGTGGATTTCTATGAACTATGAATAAGAATCCCCCGTCGTTCATGCGGGGGAGTATGTCAACGCTATAACTAAGCACACGAATCACCCAGACTGAGAAAATATCATGCGTATCGCTCACGATGTCACCGAATTGGTTGGCCGCACTCCTTTAGTACAATTGAATCGGATTCCCCAAGCGGAGGGCTGTCTTGGCCGAATTGTGATGAAATTAGAAGGGATGAATCCCGCTGCTTCCGTCAAAGACCGTATTGGCACCCACATGATTAATAGCGCCGAAAAAGCGGGTTTAATCAATCCAGAAACCACGGTTTTAGTGGAACCCACCTCTGGCAATACGGGAATTGCTCTAGCGATGACTGCGGCAGCTAAGGGTTATCGCTTAATTTTAACTATGCCGGAAACGATGAGTTTAGAGCGCCGGGCAATGTTAAAAGCCTACGGTGCTACCCTGGAACTTACCCCCGGTTCCCAAGGCATGAAAGGGGCAATTTTACGCGCTCAACAAATTGTCGATAGTATCCCCGGCGCTTATATGTTGCAACAATTTCGCAACCCTTCTAACCCGGAAATTCACCGTCTCACCACTGCTGAGGAAATTTGGCAAGATACGGAGGGACAGGTAGATTTTATTGTTGCGGGTGTGGGTACTGGAGGCACGATTACGGGAGTCGCTGAATTGATTAAACCGCGTAAACCTAGTTTTCAAGTGGTTGCGGTGGAACCTTTCAATAGTCCGGTGATTTCTGGGGGTAATCCCGGTCCCCATAAAATTCAAGGTATCGGTGCGGGTTTTATTCCGGAAGTTTTACGCACAGATCTGATTGATGAGGTAATTACTGTCAGTGATGAGGAAGCTTTTCAATTTGGTCGTCGTCTGGCAAAAGAAGAGGGTTTACTTTCGGGGATTTCTTCCGGTGCCAATCTTTGCGCCGCGATTCAACTGGCCCAACGACCGGAAAATGAGGGTAAATTAATTGTGGTGATTCAGCCTAGTTTTGGAGAACGTTATCTGAGTACGCTGATGTTCCAAAATATCGAGGAGCGCGAGTTAACTTTGGTGTAAAAAAATATCGTCTTCAGCCTCTACAGTCAGCCTTTAGCTTTAACTATAGCAGTTATCTTAAATGGTGGCCTAGGATTCAGGTGCAGGTCGTCGGTCGTCAGTATTCTCCGAGTCGGGAGCCGGTCGTTAGGAGACAGGTTTTAGGTTTTGGGGTTTTGGGGTTTTAGTTCAATTTCCCCACTTCCCCACTTCCCTATACTTTTTAAACAGGATTTAGTATTAATCGTATTTTAGGAGGGATTTTTTCACCTGTAGGGGTATTTGTAAAGGTTGCGGTTTGATTGCCTCTTTGCCAGAAAAATTATCCAATAAAGCCGATCGCACTTGTGCATCGGTTTCTCGCGAGAGAAGATAACGGAAGTATTCTTGGCATTGTTCTCGACGACTGGGGGAAAGTTGCATTTCACTTAAACGTCGGACTGCCATTAAGCGCATTAAGGGATCATTGACTGTTAATTTTTCTAACCAGCGATCGAAGTTTTTTGACTCATTTTGACCGCGATGGTCGAGAAAATGCCATCCTAGCAGGATTAAAGTCAAAACCGTGCCAAATCCTTGCAAAATTGAGGCCAGAGCTAACCAGCGATTTTCGGCATAGGTCCAAATTGCCACAGCGAGATAGGTGGCTAAACTGCCTAAACCGCCACAGACTACCGCTAAAGTTAACTTACCGCTATCGGCACTGAAAAAAGCACGCCCCCACAGCCACAGCGATGGCCAGTTTTGACCCTGGAGAGGTAAACTCCAATCATCGCCCCCACCCCGGTTAAAGTGGCCAAAACTAGCTGCCAATTCCACGCCCAGAGGATCAAAAAACTAGCACAAGCTGCCGCCCATGTCAAGAATTGACGGGTTTTTTTTGCGGCGAGGGTTTTCATGACTCGACGCTGCAGAGCGGGGGAAAAATAGGGAGGAAGACGGAATACTGAAGACACGGGAAGTTTTTCACTGAGGGTTTGATGATCACTATAGCCTGTTCTCAGGCAGACAGATCATTTTTCTTGATAAAAATCCTCGTGGGAAAAGAGCGCAGTGCTAGGGTGGCCTAAAATTGCGATCAAGAATCAGCGCGAGTTCAGGTTGGCGAGCTTAGGTGTTAAGATTGTTTGCCATCAAACTGAACTTTTTTTAGTAATAAATAGCTCAACAATATTCTGTAAACTTATATATAGAAACCTCAAGAAATATATTAATTTGCGGTCTTTAGGGCAGCAAGTTCTGATAGACGATCTAGAGTAGTAAGTATAAGTACCGCACCTAATTTTACCTAGTCACGCCAGCTATCTAACTGGTTAAAACGTCCTTTGTCTCGGTTGAGTCTTGCGGGAATTTTGCAAGATGAGCTTACTTCTTTAACTCTGCAATAAAAGGGGATTGCTCCTTAGAATTTCCAGAGTGGTTGGGTTGTGTTTGCCTAAAAAATTTTTGAGCAAGGAGATTAAATATTATGGATACTTTATCTACAAATTCCCATCCCCGGCGTACCATTGCCTTGACTTTTTCTGGGGGAGGCTTTAGGGCAGCAGGATTTTCTTTAGGTACAATGGTTTTATTACAAAAACTGGGTTTACTGTCGAAAGTTCAAGCTATTTCATCTGCTTCTGGAGGCTCGATTGCCGCTGCTTTTTTTCTGATGGCTAAAGCCAAAGTTTATACACCAGAAAAGCCAGATTTACTTGATGGTAATTCTTTTTATCAAGAATTCTATACTCGCCTCAAGTCTTTTCTAGAAAGTGACAAGGTGGCCAATGGGATTTTGTCAGATTTGGGAGGTTCTCAAAAAATGATTAAAAATGCTGCCAATTGTTATAAGGAACAATTGTTAGAAACCCTATTCGGAATATCTAAACCCTCACCAGCAAGAGGAACAAAAGAAATAAATGAGAGAGTTTGGCAATTATTACAGGATGCTAATACTTCCCCCGACTGTTTAAGTATCAATTCCACTAATATGACTGATGCCTCTTTATTTAGATTTGCGATGTTACGGACAATTATTATCAGTGAAGATAAAGAAATCCGTAGAGAAGGGAAAGGAATAGTAATTGGCAACAAATTTATTGATATATCTGATCCGAAAAATCAACAAATCTGCCAAGATTGTCAAAATCTTAGCTTAGGAGACATGATTGCGGCTTCCTCTTGTTTCCCTCTTGGTTTTGAACCAATTATTTTTCCCGATGATTTTGGGGACAACCAAGAAAGTTTAAAACGCTTACAAAAACTTACCCCCAATCAAGATAGAGTTGCTTTAATGGACGCTGGTTTGTACGATAATTTAGCCTTAACTTCTGTTGAGTCCTTAAGGTTAACTTCTGTTGAGTTCTTAGGATTTTCTCTCGCTCAATCTAAGAAAATTAAACTACCAAATAAGATCGATCTTGTGATAGCCACCGATGCGGATAACCTTGAACCATCCAGTGCTTTATTAGAGCCGTCTAAACTCAATCAAGTCAAGAAATTTGAGGATTTAGATTTAGTTAAGAATTTAACAGGTTTTACAAGAACAGTCCTTCAGGCAATTATAAAACCTCTAAATTTTCTTTTCACCTCCTTTAAGTGTCGTTGGATTGGCTGGTTAGCTTCTCAAGTGGGTATTAGAGGAGATGAGCTTTCCGCTCATAACTCATGGCGGTCTCTTGACCATAACAAATTAGCCAAGCTAATTCCAGATCGACTCAAAGAATTATCTCCTGTATTTGGCTCTTTTTTGCAAAGAAATCGCAAACTTACTTATCAATTTTTGCAATATAAATATGAGCAAGAGTCCAACAATTCTAAAGTAGAATCCCAAAAGATTGATCTAGTTCGCAATTTGATCTTTGACCTTTATCGTAGAAATGACCAAGATTTGGCACTCAGTGAACTAGATTGTCAGGTGCAAGAGTGGAAAGAGGAGGCTCCCTTAGAATCAGGTGAAACTCTCAAACAAATCAAAAACATGATCGCAAAAATTAATACACTGGTCTTAGCTTTGGTCTTAGATGAGAATGAGGAACTAGATACTAAGGATTTGATAGGAAGATTTGAAATCAATGAAACCAATAACCAAGAATATCTAATTTGTCTATCTAAATTAGCGACGGCTCTACCGACAACACTTTGGTTAAAATGGTACAATGTTTGCAGTGTCGATAGTTCCGAAATCTCCCTAATCAAGAAAATTTTAGACCCTAAGTCAGTGCTAATCTGGAAAATAGATAATCAAGAGCAGACCAAGAAACTGATCACCAACTTAAAGATGACTTTTGCTAGTAAAAAAGAAGACAAAAGAGTGACGGCGGCGGAGGTGGTTATTGCCTGTGGTTTCGTGGCAGCTTGCTATAATCTCTTAGAGTATTCAGCCAGTAAAACCGAGCTACTTTATAGTAACCAATCGGATTTCACCTTAACTAAAGTGGACAGAAATAATCCTGAACAGATGAAAACTTTAGCCGAAATATTTAAGGCAAAATTTTCTGAAAAATATCAAGACTTAAATCTAGACATCGGAGAAATTAAAAAAGCCGCTGCAATCTGGTGGGAAATTATCTCAAGGGAGTCTCCTAGTCAGAATTTTTCAGAGGAAGAAAGTTTACATCTATTTATTAAACATATCGTCCAGATGTTGGAGGAGTTGCCAGCAGCAAAAGTCTTGGCAGTGATGGAGAGAAGGGATGCGATCGCTACCTTGTTGAAGTGAAATCTACTGGCTTTGTCTGTTTCTCTTGCAAAAATCAACATAAAAAAATAGGTTCTGAGAGGCAAAAAAATGACTACTCAACTACAACAAAAAGCCGGACTTGAAAAAGATTTGATCACCGGGACAACAGTAATTGCTTAATTGTCTTATAGAACCCATTTGGTATCTTTTATAATGTAGATGCTAGGCTGAAAAGGTGAAGCGAAAACCTTGTCCATTATAGGTTTCAGGGAAGAGAGTCTGTAGCCTGTTTAACGGCAATACTTTGGTCTGAACCCCGTCAGTGAATGCGCCACCGTCTAGTCGTCCCCGAAAATCGATACTTTGGAGTAAGCCAAAATGTACTCAAGTAGTATGACGGATAAAGAGTGGTCTATCGTAGAACCGCTATTGCCAAAGAAGAAATTGACTGCCCCCCCAAAATGGACAAAACGACAGATTTTAGATGGGATTTTCTATCAACTCAAAAATGGCTGTAATTGACCGGACCTCCCGAAAGATTTCCCGACCTACTCCACCGTGTTCTGGCATTATAAACAGTGGAGAAGTCAGGGAATCATCCAAAAAATAATGGAAGAATTACATCGCCGATTACGACAACAAGAAAAAAAAACTTATGGAATTAAACGTCATCTAGCGACGGATAGTCTTGGTTTTCCGTTTTTCGCTCATTGTACTCCCGCCAACCTATCTGATGACCAAGGATTGATTGAGTTGTTAACTCGAGGTATTGACTATTTCAAGTTAAAACCGTCGGAACTGCCTAAGACGACTATTCTTCTAGATAATGGTTATCATCCTGACAAAATAGAGAAAGATTTGGTTAAGGTCTATCCAGAGATAATGACTAAAATTCAGTTTGAACTGTCTCCAAAACCGTCAAAAACCGAAAAAGCGGAGAAGGGTTTATCAGGATTCGTACCTGTAAAAACTCGATGGGTGATTGAAAGAAGTAATTCTTGGATGGAACGCTGCAAATCTTTAGTCAAAAATTTTGAGTGCACTTTAGAACACTCCACTACCAAAATTCATCTCTGTTTTCTTCGACTTCTACTACGACGATTAGCTGTATCCTAAGATACCAAATGGATTCTATAGAGTTTGTCAGCGAAACGTTTTTTCGTTTTAGCTGAAGCGGTAACGCAAGTCCAGAAAACGGGTTTCTTCGAGAAACCCGTTTTCTCGGCACGATAGTTATAAATATACATCCTCTGAGGGAAATTTTCTTCCCATTGGCTTTGAATTTCAATGTGAATCAAAATCCAGACTTCTTCTCCACTGAGTAACCAAACTTTATAGAGTTTGTCAGCAAAACGTTTTTTTGTCTTAAAGTCCAGAAAAACGCTTCAAAATACTCGGTTAAAGCTTCTTTCCAGGGTTCATCATAATTGGCGGTTGTTCGGTTCATTTGAG
>NZ_JADEXI010000078.1:0-12624 GCF_015207185.1 Microcystis sp. LEGE 08355
GGTCGGAACCCCCTAAGCCGAGTTTTCAAGGTGCTGCGCCGTCCACTTGGTTTTCGAGACTGGCCTTTTAATTCTAACGTAAAGCCAACCTAGAACGGCGGGGTTTCAGACCCAAAATTTCCGATGACAACGCTTGTTTGGGGACTTCGAGAGAGATTACCCTCAAATAGCTCCCATTGTAGTCCAGTGGCTCCATATCCCTCAACCCTGGGTATTGAGTATTGACCGCACCAATTGGTCATTTGGTAGTCATCACTACAACATCCTCACAGTCGGCATTGTCTATGAAGGGGTAGCTATACCCCTTCTCTGGTGGATGCTCAAGAAGAAAAAAGGCAACTCAAACAGCGATGAACGGATGCGAACCGTTACTTTCTTGATCTCCGCAATTATTTTGCCCACTGCTGTTATTGTATGTCTTGAATCCGCAAAAGTCCCTATAATTTAGCCAATAACATTATTTTTCTTTTTCTTCAATTAATCCCGATTCAGTTTTTTTCAGTAAATCTGAGGCAAATCTTTCACTAAATCCCACTAAAAAAGCACAGGAAAAGATAAATAAATCCTGACGGGCTTTGTTGGTTATTAAACTAGAAGAATTTTGATCCTGGGTAATCATAAAATCAATTTTAATCAACGTATTTGAGCTAATTAAACTAAAGATAAAAATACCGAAAATTAGACCAATTAAGGGTCTAAACAAACCAATAAAAAGAGGAATGAGGGGGTCGTCATATTTTTTGTCTGTAAAGTCGATAATTCTGAGTAAAATACTCGCAACACTTCCCAACACTCCTGCTGTTGCCGCATAAACTAAACCATAAAATATATGCCGATTAGGATTTATCGTATCACTCGATGATTTTAACTGTTCTGAATAACTACTAGAAGGAATGGGGGCTGGGGAGTTTGCTTGAGGTAATGGTTTTGAAATAAGTGCCTCCTCTTGAGAGTGTTTCTGGTGTAAATTATCATCAAATATGTAAATTTCTTGAGCAGAAAATTTGAGGGCAATCATAGATAAAAAAGTTGTAATAGATAAACCTAAAAATATTTTGAATGGGACTGATCTTGTAGAATAGATAGAACTAAATCCATTCAAAATATGTCCCCATAAAAAATAGCGACTATTATTAATTTCCTTTTCTAGATTAATTCTGAATTCTCGAATAGCATCAACTCCGACTTTATTAGTTTTTGCCATGAGCAATATATATTTAATTTCCTCTAATAACAAAATCAATTTAGTTGGATCATTGTTAAAAATAAACCAACCAATTTTCCAGCTATTACTTTTTTTATAAATCAAATAATTCAGGTGATGAATCTGTTGAACTAAGTTAGCGATTTCTAGTTGTAATTCAGGCGAAATTATCGGCAAAACCTCTAATAAAACTTCCCTAATATCCGCATTTAAGGCGTTAACATCGTCATTTTTTTTTACTGGAGTGGAAGTTATCATATTTTTGGGGACTTTTTAGATTGATTAATAGAATGAAAAGGCTATCTCTCCAGCTTCCCCTTACTCATCGTCAACCCGTTGCAGGACTTTCTCTAGGATAGGGCGGGTTTTCTAGATTACTAAAATTATAACATCAAGTTCCCCTAGAAGGAGGAGGTTTTAAACCCAGTTTTTTGATAAAACGTTTGACCCTGGATAATTGTGATATATTCGTTACATTTCGTTACTTAAAATAAAATTATCTTTGGTTTGAGTTTTTAAATTTACCTCAAAATCCTCTACTCTTAAACAGCTATCTAATTGCTGCTGTAATATATTTGTATTAATTGCCTCCGTGCTAATTAATACCAATTGGGTAAAGGGTGGATTATTACCCCATTCTTCGCCTATTTCTAAGGTAATTCTCGGCCCCACTTGTTGCAAAATTACTCCTCTATTGGGATGTTCAACAGTAGATAAAATACCCTTGGCTCGCAATACAGTTACGGGTAATTTCCCTAATATTTTTCCTAGGGTTAATAACTGAAAAGGGCGAACACTTTCATAACTCCAAGTATGAAAGTTATCAGAGTGATTAGATTTTAATTGACTAGATACAGAACGAACGGGAAATGAGTCCCTAAATCCTAATAATAAATCTAGGGAAACATCCCCATAACTCCCTTTTAACAAACGCACCCAAGGTGCTATTTTTTGGATAATTTGACTAGCATTAATTTGTGCTTTTTCATCAATCAAATCAATTTTATTGAGAACCACAATATCAGCAGCCGAAATTTGATCAATTAGCAAATCTTGATAGTTAATTTTTCCAGATGGTTCACAAATTTGGGGTAGATAGGTCGCATCAACTAGGGTAATAATGCTTTCCAAGCGAATTATTCTACTTAAAACTGGACGCTTTAGGGTTTGTAACAGGGTATAAGGGTTAGCAATTCCACTGGCTTCAATTAAGATCTGATCTGGACGGAGAGATAGGATTTTGGGAAGGGAATTAACCAGATTATTTTGTAAACTACAACAAACACAACCTCCCTCAAGAGTGATTAGATCATCGTCTCTATTTTTAATTAACATCTGATCAATATTAAGACTGCCAAAATCATTGACCAGTATGCCGAAACGGCGATCACTTTTACCCTTAAGAATGCAGTTAAGTAAAGTAGTTTTACCCGCACCTAAAAAACCCGTCAGCAGTGTTACTGGTGTCTTCCAGAGATTTGATGACAAAACCATTATACTTGTCCTCCCGATGGTTGTTTATAGATGACTCCCCGTTTCATGACAAAATCAACTTTACCAGTAACATTAATATCCTCAAAAGGATTACCCGGCATAGCGATAATATCAGCAAATTTCCCCACCGCTAACGCACCAATATTCGGCTGCATTAATAATTCAGCCGCTACAGTAGTTGCTGCTTTTAAAGCGCGTAAAGGAGTAATACCATTTTGAACCATCGCTGGAAACTCTTTCCAGTTATCTATATGAGGAAAAGTTCCCGCATCAGTACCAAAAGCAATCTTAACGTTACTTTTAGCTAAATTATCAGCACAAGCAATCAGTTGAGAGGCATATTTTTGATATTTAGCGTGTTGCCAAGGAGAACGACTTTTCCAATATTCAGGATTATTGGCATTGCGAGCTTTTTCTAAAACAGTGTATTGAGTTGGTACCAGATAAACTCCTTTCTCTTCCATCAATTGCAAAGTCTCGGAACTGGCAAGATTACCATGTTCAATGGAACGTACCCCCGCATTAACAGCACGTTGAACCCCTTCCCCTCCATAAGCGTGAGGACAAGCAGAAATACCGAAATCTTTGGCGGTACTAACCAGAATATTCATCTCCTCTTGGGAATAGGTGGTTTGACTCGGATCATCCGTAGGAGAGCTAAAACCCCCTGTGGCACAGAATTTAATCCAATCTGCTCCTGAGCGAATTTCTTCCCGTACTATGCGGATAATTTCTGCTGTTCCGTCTGCTACTTCAAATTTTTCTGGTCTGAACTGAAAAGCAACTAAAGAGGTAAAATCACCATGTCCTCCTTGGGCTGAAATCAGGTGAGGTGCTACCAATAGATCTGGTCCAATAATCCAGCCATTGGCGATCGCTTTTTTGAGATCGACGGTAATAAATTCTGGATCGGGACAACCCACTTCCCTTACAGTAGTAAAACCGTTCATTAACAGTATTTTCAGGGGATTTAAGCTATAAAGGGTCATTAATGGCACTGTCACCATATAAGGATTTTCTGGAATTGTAGGATCCCCTTCACAGAAGGTGATATGAACATGACAATCAATGAAACCAGGGGTAACGGTGTGTCCTTTTAGTTCAATAATTTGAGCGTTGCTGTGATCAACTGTTGTAGCGATCGCAGTGATATTCCCATTTTCGACGCGAATTTCCGTGGCACCAAGGGGATTATCAGCCAAACCATCCCAATATTGATCGGTGACGATTACATAATTTGGGCTAGTGGAATTAGTACCAGTCATCGTTGTTTCTCCTGTTGTTAATTTTTTCAGCGTTTTGATTAGTTTGGAAGAGGCTTTTAAGCAAGTCTCGGAAAAAGA
Organism: Microcystis sp. LEGE 08355; assembly: GCF_015207185.1. NCBI lineage: Bacteria > Bacillati > Cyanobacteriota > Cyanophyceae > Chroococcales > Microcystaceae > Microcystis > Microcystis sp. LEGE 08355. The sequence continues at coordinate 4,042 of NZ_JADEXI010000078.1, forward strand.
CCTTCCTAATTGGTTCACACACTGTTGCTATTGTACCTCATCTATCTGAGAAAGGCTGTAGTAAAACTGGGGAACGAGATACATTATCAATCAATCTTTCAGATTCGCTGTAATGTCGGTCATCCAATTCGATTGTTCAATCGAGATACCATTGGGTTTAACCGTTTGAAAATTAATCTTACTCAGATCAATAGCAAAAGTATTGTTATTAAACTGGGTAAAGAAGTGATAAACCAAATTTTTGTGATCTCGCACAACCCCCCACTGAGTATAATCTAATTTGCCCCCATTGACTTCCACTACTGAGCCTTTGGGAGTAGCAAAGTTTTGTAAAATTCGCAGGGCCAAACCGATTGCTTGCTCCTGATTTTCTGGGGTATAGTTTTGCGTAGATTGCTGTAACATGGTCGCCTTAATAAAACGAGAAGGAGCCGTATAATCCCCAGGCATTCCCAAGCAACCACTGCCATTAATTTCCTGTCCCCACCAAACTTGGGCGTTATTCGTCAGGCTCAAATTGACATAATTACTTAAATTGTCTAAGTGATAGGGATAGGGGGGAGCATTGGTCATTACGCCATTAGCCGGTTCATAGGTCTGCATTTGCCCATTGGTAAACTCAATAACTAAATTAGCCCCAGTGTTGTCGCTCACAACATAATGTAACACAAAACGCACGGGAACACGCTCTTTAATGTTAATAACTGTGACATTTTGTAGGGCAGATTTTAAGTCCGCAACACTGGCAAAATTCCCTAAAATCCAATCTCCTAAACAAATATTATAAATGGTGGGATTTTTGGCTGATTCTGCGGTGGGATATTGACTATCGGCTAACCATAATAAACCGACGGACACACCCACTTCATTCAAACCATCGGTAATTTGTTTGACTCCTTCTGGGCCGCATTCCATCCCGACATAACCGTATTGATTAGTCCATTTAACGGGATTGGTGAGAGGTGTTAACACTAGCTCAGGAAAGGATTTACCACGGGGAATAACTTTGAGTTGGGTCATTAAATCCGCGGCGAAATCCATCGTGCGAGCGGTAATCCGGTAGGGGGTGTTAGCTCCCGTTGAATATAAAGCAAAATTCGTACACATAAGTGTTGATACCTTACCAAAGAAATTGTCAAAACGAAAAGTCAATTTCGATTTTGGATTGCTCATCCTGAAATACTCAAAGCCTGAAAATCCCGATCAGATTTTGGCTTGGGCTATTGTCTGTTGGGTTCCAGTTTCAGGAGAAGCCTTCCCCTAGAGATTATGACGATTAGTTAGCCTCATTAGGGACTAATACTTTTACCCAATCAGGTTGAATTAAGGGTAGTGATAAATTAGTTCCTGTTGGATTAAAACTTAACTGCAATGGAACACAATACCAATATACACATTTTCAACCGTTAAATCAATTATCCAAAGATTAAACTTAGCTTAAGATTAACCATTGAGGCACACCGCCGTCGTTATCAATATAGGTAATATCTTGGTCAATGCCAATGCCATTAACCGGTTCAGCAACGTAATATTGCACCATTTTATAACTGCGAACCGCCCCTGGGGGAACGGTACTTTCTGAGTGCCAATAATGTTGAAAAGGCAAATCATAAAGTTGCTGACTATTCAAAATTGAATTAGCCCCCACATATAACCCGGGTAAATAACCCGCTCCTGCGATAGCATTATACCAATTGGTGCAGTATTGAATTACCGCTTCGGCTGAAACTTCAGAACTAATTCCTTCCAAGTCTAACCAAACATTTACTTTCCCAGGAAAACCCACGCTAATAGCATTATTTGCCCCATTGTCCCCGTAGAATGCCCCCCTACTTTCTTGTTCCCAGGTAGAACCTGGGAACGAGATAACACGAGATAACTACGAACCTACTTTTACAAGAGGTCTAATGTCAGGATTTGGCCGTGCCACATAGTTAGCGAATCCGCTGTAATGGTTAGTCTTGATAGACATTCATAGTATGTAGCCAAATGGTATCTGTATCCGCCTTTTCTTGTGTACTACCTAACAGAATTTCAAAATAGGAACGACTATCATAGACATGACGAAGGATGTTACAACGTTCGCTGTCTTCAATCACTTCAAAATCCGCCGCTTTATTCGGTATTAAAGTAATCGACTGCATCCCATTATCAGCGGCAAAGCAGAGATGAATATCTAAAGGACTTCCCAACCAAGAGGGATCATCAAAACCAAAGACAGAAAATAATCTAGCATTGGCAACCACTAGAGGTATATTGTAGGGTTTAAACTCAAAAGGAATAGCTCCCATATCGGCTTCACCCCGTCTGTCTCCGACAAAATCGCAGGGAAAGTTATTAAAATTCCATAAAAAAGATCCATCCTCATCTTTGACGGTGATGGTATAGCTTTCTTTGCATCGGTATAAAACCATAAATTGATGACCTCCTTGAATATTTGATTAAGTTTTGTTGATTCAAGAGATTGTTAGGTTGGTTGAGGAAAGTTTGTTTTTTTTTCTCACACCAACCAACTGGTACTATAGCGTCCTATTCGCTTAATAACCCGTTTGGGCATCGATTGCCTCAGCATCAATACCTGCAACTGCCCAACCGACAGCAACGGGATCCTCTGTCACCACGCCAAAAACCAACGCGGCGGCGGAAACAAGATCACTGATCCAGGTATGCCCAACACCGCTAGTCACCTGATTTGGTACTAACATTCCATTCTCAGGAATATTTGATTCTGGATTATAAGCTGCCAAGGTACTTAGGAAAACACCACATGAACCAGTTGCACACATATAATTCAGATTGGCATCAGCAATGATCGCCCAAGGGGACCCTGAGATGGTTGCATCCTGTTGGGCGGCATTGCCTACCGTGTTACTACTGACATCAACAACCCAGATACTGCCCATAGAGGAATTAGAGGGGACGGGCGGAGCCGTGGCAATAAAGATTGCTCCCTTTGGATAATATCCCGGATCTGCATTACCGGCGTTTGGTGAGTAGGCCAAAGATAAAATGGCCTGGTCACTGGGTACTGTCCAAATAACAGAGTTCAAGGAGCCATAGTTCCCATAGTCCATATAGTTTAAACTGTATCCGGTTGACCAGTAAATGCCCTCTGGTCCTTTACAAATACCAGTTGCAATTGCAGTACCTTCAAATGCCCCGGTGGGACAACTGAAAAGGTGAGGAGTTGAAGATGGGTTCTGAGCATTGAACATAACCCACGTAGCTTCTTTCACACCGCCGAGTAACAGACAATCGTAATTAGTTAGCGTGTTCGCAGGGAAAAAGGTCAGAGATATGGGCGCTCCAGACGGTTCATAATCTCCATCTCCGTTATAAGATGTGTTTGAACCCACATAAGACAAGCTCGGCTTGCCGTCAGAAGACCAAGTGACTGAATACCAGTAGAGGTTGCCATTAGACGCTGCCACGTAAAGAAGGCTTTCGGGGAAATAATAGAAAAGTCTGGCAATTGGCGCATCGGGTTGTTTTTCCGAAGCGATCTGAGTCGTGACATTACTACTTGTGAAGTGGCTGCCTCCAGTAGCGGGATTAATGCTATTAAGCCAAATATTCTCGTCTTCAGATCCGTAAACAAAATAGTAAGGTGGTGAATAGTCAGTGTTGCTGTAATCAAGCAGAAACTCAATAGCAGTGGTACTGGCACCATTATTATCAAGATTACTCACCCCCCCTAAAGTATAACTTGGTGGGGTTGGATTCGGTGAAAATTGCCCAACCGAGATCCCACTTTGGTAAGCAGCGACGACAAAAGTATAGTTCTTATATTCACCAGCAGGAATAGTGATTGCCGAAATACATTGAGTGTAGGGAAAAGACATGATTATCTCCTTTTGAGTTGAAGTTAAAGAGAATTACTTGAGAGGTCAGAAGTAAATAATTTAATTATTTTCCCTTTCTTTCCCTCCCCATTTAGAGTCGTGCCGATTCCCACTGCCGACTGTATCAGAGATTTAGGATAACTAGGCTCAATTAGGGGCGATCGCCTATCTAATGGCAGTTACCATAGGGGTAAGTTATTTGCCCGTCGATACCCTTTTAAAATGTTTAAAGGGACTCCATTAATGAGAGCAGAAAAATTATTGACAGTGGTTTCTAGTTGACCTGTACTGGTATTGACGCGATTCCACCAATCAGTGGCAATAATGTTAGATTTGATGCCATTTAAACCAGCGAAAAAGCTAGAGAGTTCTTTAGGCACATTAGCTGGTACTCCATAAGCACCTTCATAATTATACTGAGCCATTAATGACCAGAGAAAATTATTAGGTTGGTTGATAGCGTCAATTTGTTGTTGTAAATAACTCTGCACGTCTGACCAAAGAGTTACACTTGTACCACACCAATATTGTTTAATAGAACTGCTCCAAAAGGGTGTATTTTGTGCTAACCAATCAGACATACTATCAGGAAATTCGAGAGAACCAACTACAACTCGGCCAGTAGTTTGCCAAAGGTCTTTTAAGGGTTGAGAAATACCAGAGGGCGGAATTAATTTATCCTGTCCAATAGTGTTGATAATCAGATTAGATAAATCTTGATAGGTTTGGCTTGTCCAATTTCCCTCAAAATCATGTAAGTCAAGAATAACAAATTCTTGGGGATTATCAGCTAAAAATTGCGTTACTTGATTGAGAAAATCTACTAAAGTCAGGGGGAGAGCAAAACTCCCGTGACACATAACAAATTGATTATCCCCTGAGCCACTACTAAGCATTAACCTGAGATCAAGGGCACGAATACCTTGACTAAGTTGCTGATTGATGTTTTGGTATTGAGTTTGTACCCACGTTTGGCTAATACTACCAGCGCAATAAGTTGAGGCATCGTGAGTGCCTGGCAGGGTTAACTCATTGAGACAAAGGTTTTGAATACAAGGGGCAAATAATTCCATCCAATTATTAGCCCAGTGTAATACGGAAGGACGTAACACACTTTGATCATCTGCTAATCCGCCACTGCCATAATTAGGGGTTGGATAGGAACTAATTGGGTTTTGGGTATTACTAGGGAAATAACCAAGGGCGATCGTTACTACTCCATCATGAATCCATCCTACAGCAGATGTATTAGTAGTATCTGGAGTAGGATAAACAAAAAGACCATTGGGAATATTTTGCCATTCAACTAAAACCCCATAACCTGCTTCTGAGGGGACAGGCGTTGATAGTCCGTGAACTCCACTCTTTTTAGCACTAATTGTAAAGTTAAAGTTACTTACCCCCTCAAGGGTATATTCAACATCACCCGCATCATCTATACTGTCATGACCTACTGTTTCTTTAAACTCAGCATAAAATTGAGTAAAGGAATTAGGACTAATCTGAGAAGATGGATCCCACTCCATCTGGTAACTGTGGGATTTTACTTGATTGATGTTATATGGCGTAGCGTTGACAATTTGTATGTGAAATCCAGCACCCATAATAATTTTCTCCTTGATGAAGATGAGTATTGTTGACTTTTTAAAGTCGTTAATTGAGTTACAGTTAAAGATAATTACTTGAGAGGTCAGAAGTGAATAATTTAAATATTAGCCCTTTCTGTTCCTCCCCATTTACAGTCGTGCCGATTCCCACTGCCGACTGTTTAGCGATAGAATAATTAGCTTAACTTAGTGGCAATATCATCTAAATCTTGCTCTGTTAGCGTGAGAGCATTAGCCACATTTTCCGTCAGCGGCCAGTCAATTTCCAGAAGATTGAAATAAGCTTGAATGTGCTGAAAATAGGCTTCTTGCAGAAATTGCTTCAGGGGAGTTGTTTGCGGTTGAGAAAAAACGCCACATTCACCTTTCATGGCAAAAGTGCTGGGATTTAAGGCGAGATAATTACAGTTTTTTACTTTTTGAATTTGACTATCAACTAATAGTGCAATTCTCGAAGATTTAGGAATATTACAAGATTGATACAGGGTAGGAATCTGCTGTAATTGCTGAATATTCCAAGCATGGGGAACAATATCCAAACTATTCCAGAGTCGGCTGCTTTGATTGAGACCTGGCTCCGTATTTCCGTAGTAATCAGAAAAGGTTTGATCCCCTGGGGTTGCTCCCGCAGAAAATTGGGTATTGACGGTGATTTGTTTACCGGTAGGGTTCCAGGTTGCTTGATTTTCGTACAGCCATAATGCCATTACCGGAGATAATGCACCACCTAAACTATGGCCGGTGGTAATGATTTCAATAGGTTGGTCAGATTGGCTGGGAATTTCCTGGGTCAAAAATTCTAACAGAGAACGGTTAGAGGAATCTTTCAGGTTTTGCAGAATAGTAATTCCGGTATTTGTTCCTTGGGAAATTTTTCCGCGTTCGGGGAATTGCGTTGACCAGGAAACCATGTTATGGGTAGCAGCATCCTCCTGTAACCAATCAAAAACTGATTTGGGATTCGTAGCGGCGATCGCAACTACATATTGAGGGTTATTGGTTTCGGCATTTTCTCCCTTTGCCACATACATAATATTATCCCAGTTCTGATTTTTAGGATCATGATAATAAATAACAGGACCCCAAAGAATTGTCCATTGACCAATTTTTGCTTGAACCGTAGGATTGGCTAAATCTGTAATAACTTTCTCGCTATTACTGATATTAGCGAACATAGAAAGACAGAAAAGCGTTTGTTGTTGATCGTAAGTAGGCATTGAAATTTTCTCCCTCCGATTGTGAATTGATTAGGCGTATCTTAGACAAATCCAGGTAATTGAGTCGCCAGAAAATTGTTAATGGTTTGGTCACAAAACAAATTTCACAAAAAAGGGATGACCGCTCTTTTTTACTTGATTAAGTTGACCCCAACTTACCCCATCATTAGAGGTGTAAAAATTAGCACCAGAACAGCTATTGGCGGAAAATGTAGGACAAGCATTGCTAAACAGGAAAAACTTTGATCGCTTTTTCGTAGTAAGCTTGACGATCAGCTAGTCCGTTAAGACCACCATTGACTCGTCGGGTGATTTCTTCCACCGTTGCACCGCGATCACAAAGAGCATTCATGTTATTGTTATGCCACCAAAAACCGCCACTGGTAAAAGGATAGGTGGTACTAACATAGTCAACTCCATCCATCACTTTCGGATCATGAATATAATTCGCAAAAGCTTGATAGTTACTGCGTCCCGTTAGTTGAATAACGCCTGCTCCCTTATATTTGGGACCATCTCCCGGATAAATATTTCCCAGGTCTTTCCGTCCGTTATACTCCTCACCGCTACCGAGTTCTTTCATCCATTTCAAGCCGCCACTTTCATGGGCAGTTTGGCTTAAAAAATGACACATTCGGGGGTGAGTGTTAATTTCAAAGCGATTTAAGCAAGAATTGAGGTCTGCTAATTGTCCATCGCTAATGACATTACCATAGATAGATTCGGCTTGAGCTTTGGAGATTAAATTATTACCCCCCGGTAATTCTTTAAGTTCTAGTAAAAATTTTGCCGAAGATGCTCCCAAGGTATCCAATTCGCCTTCTTTGATTTTTTGTTTGAATTGTTCAAAGGCTTGTTTTGTTTGGGGTCCATAAATGCCATCAACACCATGAGCAGGAAGTAATCCGAAAACTTGCAAACGGGTCTGAACTTCTCGGCAAAGTTCCGAGTCTCCAGCTAAGGAATCAATGGGTTTAACGAGGTTTTGTTGAATGATGTCTTCTAATTTCATGGTATTTATTTCCCGGTTCAGATTTTCCGATGGTGATCGCTGAGTTAATCAAGACTAAAAAACTAAGATAGTTGAGCATCCATTGTATCTAAATCCTGATCAGATAGGGTTAGAGTATCAGATAAATTGTTAGTCAGTGACCCCTCAATATTGGGGAACAATGTCTAAACTATTCTATAATTGGCTGGAAAGATTGAGTCCTGGCTCTGTCGTTTCATAGTAATTAGCCAAGTCTTGATCGCCAAGGGTTGCACCAGCAGAAAATTGCGTATAAACCTCGACTTGTTTGCCTTTTGGATTCCAGCTTGTCTGATTCTCATAATTAGATAGAGGATTGTCGGGAGGAGCAACTTTATGAGATGCTTAAGTTCTGCAGCTAAAAGTTATGCCTATGTCAGCCCCCCCATCCTCAACCATTTGAGTAACTAAGTCAATGGATTAAGCCCAGAAACGTTGAATTTCGTCATAAAAATTTACATTCAAGAGCATACTAAATCTATACTTTAGACAGTCATAATCTGAGATTTATTAAACTTATGAAATCGGAGAGTGAGATCGGTCAAAATCATCCCCAATCTGGTAATTATGCCCCCCTAGATAGCCATCTTTGGGCCGATGCCACCTATCCCCTCGGAGCGCATTATCGGGGCGATAGCGTCACCTTTGCCGTCTATTCTAAAAATGCCAGTCAGATTCTTCTGGAAATCTACGATCGCCCGACGGGAGAAAACGCTAAGTATGATTACTGGTTGACAAAAAACCCAAATGATGATATATGGCGGGCAAAAATCGCCAGTATTCCCCACGGCAGTTACTATGCTTTTCGCTGTTGGGGTTCCAATTGGCAATTTGATCAAAAATGGCAAAGAGGTCACAGTAACGCCGGTTTTCAGGCAGATGTGGAC
>NZ_JADEXI010000079.1:0-12580 GCF_015207185.1 Microcystis sp. LEGE 08355
GTTAAATTGCCGGCGGCAAAATAATCTTCTCGCTCGCGCCACCACCATTCTAAACACTGAATTAATAAAATAATTTGTTGTAGATGTAGGTTACTTTCCCAGGGTGGTTCATCACTCCAAAATTCGCCTTCTGGGAAGATTATCTCAGGGTTTACATGAGACTCGACTAGGGGTAAGCTTTGAGCGATAGTCATGGTTTTCCAACAGAGATAGGTCGATAACTTATTATAAATGATTGAAGGGATTTTTTGAGCAATTGTAGCAATAGCAATTGAGGTAGAATATTCCTGTGGGTAAATCGCCATTTTCCCCTTAAACAATACCGGAACGCAGGGCAATTACGGCCGCTTGTACTCGGTCGTCCACGGCCAATTTATTCATAATTCCCCGCACATGGGTTTTAATCGTATTGGTGCTTAAATAGAGCTTTTCGGCGATTTCAGCATTACTTTTGCCCTCGACAATTAACTTTAAAACCTCCATTTCTCGCTCCGATAAAAGTGCTAGATTGGGATTAGGTTGCACTGCCGGTGCTTTGAGATTATCCATGACTAAACGGGCAATTTGAGGGTCTAAATAGGTGGCCCCATCCTTAGCTGCTTCAATAGCGGCCAAAAGGCGATCGAGACTCGCTCCCTTGATACAATAGGCATCAGCACCACTGGCCAGAGCTGCGATCACTTCCTGTTGCATAGTGTGGGAAGTGAGCATGACCACATGAACATTAGCTAAACCCTCCTTAATCTGTTTAGTTGCCGCAATGCCATCAAGACGGGGTAAACCGATGTCCATGACCACTAAATCTGGCCGTAGGGATAGGGCTAATTGTACCCCCGCCAGACCATCACTCGCTTGACCGACAATCTCAAAATCTGGTTGTTCACCGAGCGCTTGTTCTAAACCTAACTGCATTAAAGGATCGTCTTCAACAATTAAAATCCGCATGATCTTTGATTCCTAAAAGGAAAATGTACGGTTTTCACCCATCTGCATGAAGCAGAACTACTCCTAGTTTAGGCAATCTGGAGAGAGATTAACAGTGATCAGCGATCAGTGACCAGCGATCAGTGACCAGTGATCAGTGACCAGTGACCAGTGACCAGTGACCAGTGAAAGATACTAAATTTATTGAAAATTGAAAACTTAAACCTAATAACTTAAACCTAATAACTTAAAACTTAAAACTTAAAACTTAAAACTTAAAACTTAAAACTTAAACCTGATAACTGATAACTGATAACTGATAACTGATAACTGATAACTGATAACTGATAACTGATAACTGATAACTGAAAATGCTACGGATTTCATCAGATCGCTCTAAAATTGTGCTTGTTGCCCTGGTTTATCTGGGTGTTGGTTGGCTAGGCTATCTCTGCTTAAATTTAGGGTCGCGACCTGCCCCAATTTGGATGAGTGCTGGTATTGGCTTAACTGCTGTTTTTTTAGGGGGAAAAAGGCTAGTTTTAGGCGTTTTTATCGGGGATTTGCTTCTTACCTTCCTTTTAGGGGCCAGTGGGCCTATAGCTCTATTTTCGGCACTCGGCAGCAGTTTATCGGCCCTGTTAGGGGCGCAATTCCTGCATTATCTGAGATTTTCCGCCACTTTACAGCGTATTCGCGATATCCTTTTACTGGTATTTTTGGCGGCCTTATTGGCCTCGGCAGTCAATGCCACCATCGATACTTTTGCCCGTAGTTGGCTAAATACTTGGGATTGGCGGCAATTTGGACAGTCTTGGGGCATTATCTGGCTCGGAGATAGTACGGGGATCTTAATGACCACGCCGCTGCTGTTGCGTTTTTGCTTCCAGCGTCACTCCCTGCGGGAAGCACGGCAACCCCAACGCCTTGGCGAGGCCTTACTTTGTCTGAGTTTGCTAACGGTGGTGACTTCCGTGGTTTTTGGTGGTCAACAGAATTTTCTTAACCCCGATTGGAGTATGGTGCAGTACCTCGAATATCTCCCTTTTCCCTTTGTGGTTTGGGCTGCTATGCGTTTTCAGACCTGGGGAGCGGTAATAGCCAATTTTTTAGTATCTATTTTAGCTTTGATGGGATTGGTCGGAGGAGTCAGCCCTTTTATCCTACAGGCCCCTGATTATACCAGAGGTGTCCTGATCTTACAAATCTTTTTAGTCATTGTCATGTCAACTTCTCTGTTTTTATCGGCGGCGATTACCGAAAGACAACAGATCGATCGAGCTTTAAATGAAACTTTAGAACGAGAACATTTATTAACACAAGTTGCTTTAAAAGTCCATCAATCTTTAGATATAGATCAGGTTTTAAATACCATTGTTGAGGAAATCAGACATTTTCTCGATGCCGATCAAGTCTATATCGGTCACTGTCAAGAGGGGGGGGGGTCGAAGGTAATCGCCGAGTCCCGTCGTCCCCAGATTCCCTCGCTCATGGGTTGGGTTCCCGAACCAGAATTACTGGAAGAGTTGGGACAATTATTTTCTTTAGATAAGTTAATTGTTGCTGATAATACCGCTAAGGTGCAAACGCTGCCCACTCTCAAGGGTTATTACGAATACCTGCAAGTTAAATCCTCTTTAGTTTTACCTCTAACGGTTAATAATCAACATTTAGGTGCTTTAGTAGTCCATCAATATTCCCATCCCCGTCATTGGCAAAAAAGCGAGGTCAAATTATTAGAACAGTTAGCCACCCAAGTTTGTATCGCTATCGGCCAAGCGCAGCTATATCAGAGGGTGCAAAGATTGAATAATAATTTAGAACGGGAAGTAGAAACAAGAACCCTAGAACTGCGGGAAAAAGTCTGGGAAATTCAGCGTTTATACGAAATGAAAACGGTTTTTTTACAGGCAGTATCCCACGATCTTCGCACCTCGATTATGGGATTAGTGATGTTATTAAAAAATTTCCAGTGTCGGCAAACAGAAAAAGTAACTATCTCGCGAGCAATGCTCGATCAGGTGGTGCGTAGTTGTGATAGACAATTAACTTTAATTAATGCTTTATCAGAAAATCATTTTGCTGAAGAACGGCCTTTAATCTTGCATCGTCAACCTCTATCTCTAAAAAAACAGGTGGAAATTTGGCTGAAAGATTGGCAAAAAGATTTTGATTTATATCAAGCTACGTTTATTAATCTTCTCCCCGATAACTTACCCGCTATTGATGCCGATCCTTGTCAGCTAAGAAGTGTTTTTGAACAATTATTAAATAATGCCTTAAAACATAATCCTTCACCGATTCAATTAGCTTTAGATGCTCGTGTTGACCAAGATATGCTCTACTGCACTTTAAGCGATAATGGCATTGGCATGGATGAGGAACAATGTCAACATCTTTTCCATTTATATGTAAGAAATCTTCATAATCAACACCTAACGGGAATCGGTTTAGGTTCCTACCAATGTCGGCAAATTATCGAGGCTCACTCCGGGAGAATTGGGGTAAAAAGTACCCCGCTGGTTGGCTCACAGTTTTGGTTTACCTTACCCCTTGCCCATCAAAATTCTAGATTAATTAAGCAGGAGTTAGTCAACAGTAATCAGTGATTTTTTAACAGGATCAAGATAATTATGTTTACTCGTCAATCTGGGGTTAGATTTGCTTTAGGTTTATTGATTATTTTCAATATTTTCTATTTTGTCCATCTCGCCTACTATAGCTATGTTTGGCACGATGAATCTTTGGTCTTACTGCATCTTTCTGGTAACAGACCCGAACAGTTAATTAACTATCTGTTCGATGGACAAATTAAATCTACAGAACAACTCTGGCAATTTCAAGGGGTTAATTCCGTGAAAGGTTTTCCTGATACCTTAGCCTCTCTTTATACTAGCTCGAATTACGATCTACCTCTCTATTACAGTTTCCTCTGGTTTTTGGCAAGATTATTGGGCAATTCTGATTTAGTCTTAAGAGGATTTTCGGTAATTATTTGGTTTGGTATTTTAGGGAGTTTTTACCATTTAGCTTTGACTTTATTTAAAAATAAAAACGCCGCTTTAATTGCCGCTACACTTATCTTCTTTTCCCCGCGTTTTACTGGTTATGCTCTAGGAATTTGGGAATACGGACTATATGTTTTCTGTTCGATACTTTCTAGCTGGTTATTTCTCAAAGCTATTGATTCCTCGCAACCGAAAAAAGATTGGTTTTTCTATAGTTTATCCCTAATCGCTGGTTTATATACCCATGTTTTCTTTATCTTTGTTCTAGTAGTCCATAGCCTATATTTTCTGCTGCAGCTGAATTCTTTTAACTCTTTAACCAAAAAATACTGTAGCATCAGCTTACTTGCTTCCCTAGGTATTTATTCAATTTGGTTAACCCGGATTTTTACCAGTCGATTTACTGTCTTTGGATGGTCAAAAGGTAGTTTACCCCTAGAGGTACTTTGGCAAAGATGGGTAAGAATGATCGCTCGTTTATTTTATAATTTTAGTTTAGCCAATCCCACCATCAACCCTATTATTGAATACTGCCTAATTATCCTCGTCATCATCTCCTTTATTTATCTGGGCAAAAAAGCCGATAAAAAAGTTTTTACCCTGATCATTCTCCTAACAATTATCCCCTTTTTCTCTCTTTTAGCTTGGGATCTAATCAGAGGATTTCGCTACACGGCTGTGGGCAGATTTTACTTACCGAGTTTTCTCGGTATGCTGCTGGCAGTTACCTTTTTACTAAGCAAGGGATTACAGCAGCGCCAAGGCTGGGCAAAAATTCTCGTAATATTATTGCTATTTTTCGGATTAATTGCCAAAATTCCCTATCCACCGCCAGCAACTAGATATGTGGGCTATGGTAGCAATATTCCCAACGCTTATACAATGATTAATCGCAGTCAAAAACCTCTAATTATTTCAGAACATTGGTTAGATACCTTGCCCCTTATTCATACCACTGATGCTAAGACAAAGTATTTATTTATTCAGTCGGATCTTAGAGTTTCTATCCCATCCTTAAAAAATCAATTTACCGATATTTATCTCCTCAATCCTTCCCCCAGTCTCAGACAATATTTAGATAACCAGTCTGTACAATTATCTCCTACGGAAAATCAAGCCTTTTGGCGAATTGATTAAAAAGCCATTAACCGCTCTTGCCAAAACAGACCACAACCTGATAAACTGAATAAACCAAGACTTCAGGGAATAGAATTGGGCAGTTCACCCCTAAGAGGGATTGACTTTTACAGAGTTTTATGCTTGCTCAACTGGAGAGTCCCCGAAATCTGGTGATGAAGAGTTTTAGCCTCTTGGCTACCGGACTGACTAAGCAGACCTAACAAATTCAACTGTATGATACCGAGTCAAGACATCGGCGAGGCAGTAGATTCAGTCAGAAAAACTGACGCACAAGACTTCTCTAATTTAATGCCTAGACCTGGCTGGCAACAAGTGGCGGGTTTAGGTAGAGACTGTTTTTGGTATTGAACCCCGATTCTTTTCGTTCTTTACCGGTTTTAGTGATTGCCAATAGGGATTTTAAGCCCGTAATTGGTTGAAAATTTCTATTTATTCGCAAAAATTCCCAGTCGCTCCCTGTACTAATCCTAGAGATCGACTTCATGATCAGTAATTTTCCCCAACCAATTCTCTGGAAATCACCTTCCAGAACAATTTAGTTATTTTATGAGTAGCAATGCCTTAACCAATCGTGAACATCTAATCGAACTGTATAATCGAGGTGAACGCAACTTTGCGGAAGTCAGACTTAGCGGAGTTAATTTAAAGAGACAGTGTTTAAACCAGATTAACCTCAGTCATAGTTACTTAAAACGAGCCAATTTAGCCGAAGCTTGTTTAATTAACGCTAATTTCAAGGACGCTTCCCTCGAAGAAGTTAATTTAAGCAAAGCTTGTCTTATCGATGCTAACCTGACTAAAGCCGATCTTTCTGGGGCAAATTTGCACCAAAGTCAACTAAGCGGCGCAATTTTGAGTAATACTGTTCTGAAAAAGGCTGATTTAAGTTCTGCCTGTTTAATTCACAGTAGCTTACTTTTTGCCCAACTGTTCAAAGCGAATCTCGAAGCGGCTAATCTCACCTCAGCCACTTTAACCCATGCCATGGCGGGGAAAGCTAACCTAAAACGGGCTATTCTCACTCGTGCTATTCTTAGCTCTGCCAATCTTAGCTATGCTAACTTAAAAGAGGCTAACCTAATTCGAGCCTATCTCTATCAAGCTAATCTAGAAAACTGCCATCTTCAATACGCCGACCTCAGCTATGCCGATTTGCGCGGGGCGGATTTACGGGGGGCGGATTTACGTTATGCTAACCTCGAAGGTGCTAATCTGACGGGAGCTAACCTCAATTGTAGCGATTTTGAGGGAGCTAACTTAACCGGAGCCGATTTAAGCAAAACTGACGCTAATAAAGCCAATTTTCGCCAAGCTAACTTAACCGGTTGTAATCTGCTCGGCGCTAATTTAGCCTCCGCTAACCTTTCCGGTGCTAATCTACACCAAGCGGGATTACTCTTGAGTTATTTAGTGGGAAGCAATCTTAAACGAGCTAATCTCAAACAAGCTAACTTAATTGGCGCGATTTTAACCGAAAATAATCTTCTTTCTGCTTCCCTCGAAGAAACTATTCTTCCTAACGGTAGTCGCGGTAATCTCCTTTCCTAATATAGCAATTTTCATAGTTGTGAGGTACAGAGTCTTAGGTTTTGAGGAGTCAGGAGTCAGGAGTTAAGATTTTGGTGTACCTCATGAGATTGGGAAACGCTATATTCCTAGAAAAACCTAGTTGTAGAGACTTTTCTGCCGAGGTTTCTATAACCGTGGGGAGTGGGGAGACCACTTCGTGCGCGTTGCGGGGGGGGAGATGGGAGAATAACTAGGGTCTGCTGAAAAACTTTTTGCCGCAAACCCTATGATAGTTTCCTAAAAAAATACCTAACCAAATTTTTGGCTAGGTATCCATCAATTTACTTCCTTTGTCGAAAATGTTGCCAGATAATTTAACCAACACCAATTAATGAACCCCGGAATATAACATCGTCGCTACCCTTGGATATATCGGCTAATTGACTGATATTTTCTAACTCAATTGCAGGAACAGTTCGTTTAATTAAACCAGTTAAAACTTTACCCGGACCCACTTCGATCGCTTTTTCCACACCCACATCTGGCAATTTTAACATAATTTCTCGCCAGCGAACCGAGCCAGTCATCTGCCGGATCAGATATTTTTTTAATTCTTCCCCGTCCTGGGTAGGATTGCTCGGATCGACATTAGAAATCACAGGAACTTTTGCAGCCCGAAAATTAACTAATTCTAAAATCTGCTGAAATTGATTAGCAGCATTTTCCATCAAGGGAGAGTGAAAAGCGCCGGATACTTTTAACTGCATAACCCGCTTAACTTTCACTTGACCTAATACCAAATCCACCGCTTCAGGAGTCCCAGAAATCACCACTTGTTCAGCACTATTATCATTAGCAATAACTACATTTTCCGTCTGATTAACCACTGTCTCTAGACTGGTGCGATCGAATTTCATTAAGGCGGCCATTTTACCACCTTCGGCCGCATCCATCAAACGGGAACGGTTTTGAACTAGATTTAATCCTGTCTCAAAATTAAACACCCTGGCCGCATATAAAGCGGAATATTCACCGAGACTATGACCAGCAACTAGATCGGGAAAATGACCTTTTTCTTGTAACAAATCCGCTAAAATACTCTCCACCACAAATAAACAAGGTTGAGTATAAAGAGTACGAGATAGGGTTTCTTCATCCCCTTGACATTTTTCCAGGACTGACCAACCGAGGATTTTTGATGCTATTTTTAATCTCTCTTGGCCAAGCGCACTTTCCGCTAAATCTCCAATCATTCCTAACGCTTGCGATCCTTGTCCCGGGAATATCCACGCTGTTTTCATAAGTTCTTAAAATAGATAGATAGATGTGTTTGGGTCAGTTATCAGTTATCAGTTATCAGTTATCAGTTATCAGATGTGAGTTTTTAGTTTACTGGTTACTGGTTACTGGTTACTGATCACTGTTTACTGATCACTGATCACTGAATTAATCTCCCCAACGGAAGATAATCCCACCCCAAGTTAAACCGGCACCAAAGCCAGAAGAAGCAATAATATCACCTTTTTTGACCTTACCACTCCTGACAGCTTCATCGAGGGCTAGAGGAATCGAGGCAGCGGAAGTGTTGCCATACTCGCTGAGATTGCTGATCACTTTTTCGGGAGGCAGTTTCAGGCGATCGCTCACCGCGTCCATAATTCTTTGATTAGCTTGGTGCAGAACTAACCAATCGATGTCACTGGTGGTTAAATTAGCCCGATAGAGAGCTTTTTCGATGACCTCTGGCACTTTCGCCACGGCAAAACGATAGACTTCCCGTCCGTTCATCGTTAGAGGCTTATAGGTCCCTTTTTGAACCCTTACCCCCTCTTTAAGGGGCAATTCCTCCCCCTGATATGCGAGATTGAGAGAACTATTCTGGCTGCCGTCGCTATGGAGTTCAAAACCGAGAATGTTATCTTTTGTATCATTTGCTTGACAAAGAACCGCCCCTGCCCCATCACCAAAGAGGACACAGGTAGCGCGATCGTTCCAATCCACCCAACGGGAGAGAACATCGGCCCCGATAACTAAGACATTGCGGTAAGTACCAGTACGGATAAACTGGGTGGCGGTGACTAATCCCACCAGAAAACCCGAACAGGCGGCGGTGAGATCAAAAGCGATCGCCCGATTAGCCCCGATCTGACTTTGCACTTGGGCAGCGCTACCGAACAGATCATCGGGGGTAGAAGTAGCCAAAAGAATCAGATCGATGTCCCTAGGCGACACCTGAGCCATTTCCAGAGCCTTAATCGCCGCTTGGGCCGCTAATTGGCTCAAAGACACCGATTGATCCGCTAAATGGCGTTTACCGATGCCTGTACGACTTTTAATCCATTCATCGGAAGTCTCGACAATTCGGCTGAGTTCTTCATTACTGAGAAATTGCCCTGGTGTGGCCGATCCACAACCGGTAATGACGACTGCTGCCCCGAATCCGTTCAAAATATTCCCCCTTTTTCAGTGATCAGTGATCAGTTATCAGTTATCAGTGGGTCAGTTATCAGCTGACAGCTTAATCTTCACCGTTCACCGACAACTTTTTTATTTGATGATGGTGGTCATTGTAGGCTTGAATGCGCTCAGAAACGCGATTATCGACGGCATTTTTCGCCTGTCGGATGGCATTAAAAATCGAAGGCGCTTGGGAACTGCCGTGACTGATCACACAGACCCCATCGACTCCAAATAACAGCGCGCCACCGTGTTCTGCATGATCCATGCGTTGTTTAATCTGTTTAAGATTGGGTTTAATTAAAGCCGTCCCGACTTTACCCTGTATCCCCCTAGGTAATTCCTCTTTGAGAATTTGTAGGATAATTCCCCCCACCGCTTCGGCAAATTTTAACAGGACATTACCGACAAAACCATCGCAGACGATCACATCGAATTGTCCCGATAGCACATCCCGGCCCTCAGCATTGCCGATAAAGGGAATTTGCTGGTTATTTTCCAATAATTCGTAGGTTTTTAGGGCGAGATCGTTACCTTTTCTGGGTTCTTCGCCGATATTGAGTAAACCGACTTTCGGATCTTCAACCCCCATAACGTATTTACTGTAAATTGTTCCCATTAGGGCAAACTGCTCTAAATATTTGGGTTTACAGTCCACATTCGCCCCGACATCGAGGATAATCACCGATTTACCCGCCAACATCGTCGGCAGCACCGCACCGATCGCCGGGCGATCGATTCCTTTTAAACGACCTAAACGTAGTAACGCCGCCGCCATGGCTGCTCCGGAGTGACCGGCGGACACCACCGCATCGGCGCGATTTTGTTTGACTAAATCCATGGCCACATTAATCGAGGCCGCCGGTTTGCGACGGATAGCGGTGATCGGCTCTTCGTCCATGGCCACCACTTCCTCTGCGTGGACGATCGTGAGATTCTTGGGACGGGGATGATGCTGGAAATAAGCCTCAATCCGTTCAGAATCGCCGACTAATAATACCTCTACATCTAATTCTTCGGAAGCTCGCATCGATCCTGCGATAATCTCGTTGGGAGCGTAGTCACCTCCCATCGCATCTACCGCGATTCTTGCCCGATTTAATGCCGTTTCTGCCATTGAGTCAGTGGGATAGAAATCTTTAATAAGTTGAGCGGCAGCTCTTGACAAAAGCTGGCCGATCGAGGATTAGTGTTTTCTGATCGAGCAATTGTTAAAAATTACCAATCATCTCTATACAATAAGGCATCATTGCGATTAAGGAAAAGATGTTCTCAGTTTTTAATTTGGCAGTTTTCGGCTTTCTCTTCGGTTGGCTGGGGGGGCAATCCCAACCGATCGCCAATATTCCCCTAATTTCTTGGCAAAATCAGCCTATTTTTGACCTTCCCACCGCTCCCGATCCCCGGGTGGCGGCGATCGTGGCCGATTATCTGCAAGACTTGACTAAAAAAGGTTTAAACTCTAGTCAACAACGGGTCTTAATTGAGACGGAATGGGCTGATTTAGCTGATCATCAGGGTAATCTGCCCGCTTCGGGGGCTTCTTTAACTAAAATCGCCACTACTCTCGCCGCCGTGGAAACCTGGCCTCTCGATCATCGTTTTGCTACTCGTTTTTACAGCACGGGAGAGGTAAAAAACGGGGTGTTAGAGGGAGATTTAATTATTGAAGGGGAAGGGGATCCTCTTTTTGTCTGGGAAGAAGCGATCGCAGTGGGCAATGGCCTCGATCAATTAGGCATCCGTCAGGTCAAAGGCGATCTGATCATTACCGGTCAATTCGCCATGAATTTTCAAACCGATCCCCTCAAAGCGGGAGAATTGCTGAAAATTGGGCTTAATCAATCGAAATGGTCAAAAGAAACCCAAAAAGCTTTTCAGAGCCTTCCTAGCGGCACACAAGCCCCACAGGTGAAGATTTTGGGCATGGTTCGAGCCAGTCAAATTCGCCCCGAAAATGCCCGATTATTGTTGCGTCATCAGTCCTTGACTTTAACGGAACTGTTGCGTCAGATGAATATTTATAGTAATAACGTCATGTCAGAAATGTTAGCCGAACTGCTCGGTGGTCCGGCGGCAGTGGACGCAATTAATACTAAAATTACTGGGGTAGGAGCGGAAGAAATTCAATTAATTAATGGTTCGGGATTGGGTGTAGAAAATCGCTTGTCTCCCCGGGCAGTTATTGAGATTCTTAAAGCATTGGATCGCAAATTAGCCAATCAACCGATCAAAGTCGCCGATTTATTTCCGGTGGGGGGACGCGATACCAAAGGAACTATGCAGTGGCGGGCCATTCCTAAAGGAGTGATGATTAAAACTGGAACTTTAGCCCAAGTTAGTGCCTTAGCTGGAGAAATTCCCACCCAAGAAAGGGGTAAAGTTTGGTTTGTGATTATGAATGCCGGTAGTGGCAATATCGAGGGATTCAGAAATCAGCAGGATCGGGTGTTACAAGCTTTAGATCAACACTGGCAAATTCTCCCGGAAGCCACTCAAGGATCGATTCCTGAAAGGGCCTTTTTAGGTGATCCCAGTCGGGTAAGTCAAGGTTTCTAAGGGATTGATATCAACTTGACAATCAAATTTAGTTTGGTGGTGAGGAACTTTAGCAAGGTCTTATATTCACTTTTGCCGATAAACTGACTACTTTTCTGTCATTTTCTCCTTGTCTTTGCTGCCAATCGGTAAACATCGCATCTCAATCATAGTGACAAAATTTTGCCAGTTTTTCCTGAAATTGATTAAAGGATGTGTGGTTAAACGAGGTGCATCTCACATTTGCAGAAATACCGACAATCAGCAATTATCAGTCACTCTTAAAATAATGGCTCTTCTCGACTTTGTGTGATAATTTTGGCTTATGGAATCCTGAAGTGCTTATTGGGCAAAACTTTTAGGACTATTTTGCGGAATAAACTATCAGTATAGACCTAGTTTCCACACAGAAACCAGAAGAGCCGATATGGGAGTGATCGGGGGGAAAAAGTTCCTAAATTTTACCACCGAACAATCCAATGGCTGGCACTTTTTGATTTCAAAAAGACCAAAAGATATTAGCCAACAAGGTTTTTAAATTTATGCAGCAATCTCTCAATATTATTGACAACAAATAGAGTTTTTTACCAAATATGCAGCCACCAAAATTAAGCTTAGGAACTAGATTATTTTTATCCCATCTCCTCGTTATGGTGGTGGGATTGAGTAGCTTTATTATCATTGCTAAATTATCTTCTCCGCGAATGTTTATTTTTCGTTTAGAACAGTTAGAAAGGCAGGGATTTTTTACCGTGCGATCAGCGAGAACTTTCTTGGTTAGGGGTTTTGAGACAGCTTGGGATAGTAGTGCCATTTGGTCATTTATTGCGGGGGGAAGCGCAGCTGGTTATCTAAGTTTTTTGGTTTCTCAACGCATTATGAAACCGGTAAAACAAATGAAACAAATCACTAAAAATTTTGCTGAAGGGGATTTATCGGCGCGAGTTCCAGAAAGCGAAATCCCAGAATTAAATCAATTAGCCATCAGTTTTAATCAGATGTCT
>NZ_JADEXI010000080.1:0-12438 GCF_015207185.1 Microcystis sp. LEGE 08355
CCCTACACCCTACCCCCACGAAAAACTTTTTGCCGCAAACCCTAGTTATACCCAATTTCCCAGCTATTTTGGCCCGCGATTTTAGATGCAAAAACCTTTAGCATGGCATTGGCGATCGCTTCCTCTGCATCAGCGCACTGGTTCCGAGGTTTTTGCCTGCTTATTCTGCCAAGATGCGATCGCTACCTTACTAGAAAGTCCCCATCCGGGTAATTCCCTCTCCCGTTACTCTCTTTGTGCTGGTTCCCCGCGTCAGCTTTGGACCCCCGCATTAGGGGAAATTTTGCCCTTTTTAAGCAGTTTACTCCCCCAAACCCGATGTGATCATCTTCCCGATCATCTTCCTTTCCATGGTGGTTGGTTGGGGTGGTTAGGCTACGATTTAGCTTGGGAAATAGAAAAATTACCCGACAGGAAAGCTGATACTCTCCCTTTTCCCGTCGCTTATTGGTATGAACCGGATAGTTTTGCCATTCTCGATCACCAAGCACAAATTCTCTGGTTAGCTGCCACTAAACCCGAAGATTTAGATAAATACGAACAATCTTTAACCACTAACCCCGATTTTGAGTTTATCGATCCCCATCCCTCTCCCTTAATCTTTTATACTTCTCAACTCGACTACGAAAAAGCTGTTAAAAAAGCCCTAGATTATATCAGAAAAGGTGATATTTTTCAAGCAAATTTATCCCTAAGATTTCAAAGCACAACTAGGGCAAAAGGATGGCAAATTTATCGCAGTTTACAACAGATAAACCCTTCTCCTTTTGCCAGTTATTGGCGCACTCCTTGGGGCGAAATGATTAGTTGTTCTCCTGAAAGATTGGTCAAATTAGAAAGGGGAATAGCCAGCACTAGACCGATCGCTGGAACTCGTCCCCGGGGTAAAACCGAGGCACTCGATCGACAATTGGCCGAGGAACTATTAACTAATAGAAAAGAGCGGGCCGAGCATATTATGCTAGTGGATCTAGAACGTAATGATCTGGGTAGAGTTTGTGAATGGGGATCGGTTTATGTGGATGAATTACTGACGATCGAGCGTTATAGTCATGTTATGCACTTGGTCAGTAATGTTCAAGGAAAATTAGATAAAAAGTATCATGCTATTGATTTAATTAAAGCTCTTTTCCCCGGGGGAACAATTACCGGTTGTCCGAAAGTTCGCTGTCTAGAAATTATCGAAGAATTGGAACCAGTGCGACGCAATTTATTCTATGGTTCCTGTGGCTATATTGACAGCAGAGGTCATTTAGATTTGAATATTCTCATCCGTACCCTATTAATGACTAATCAAGGGAATTTAAACACCGTTTGGGGACAGGTGGGAGCGGGAATAGTTGCCGATAGTGATCCCGAAAAAGAATGGTTAGAATCCCTTCATAAAGCTGAGGCACAATTAATCGCTTTACGTTCTTTTTAATTTTTGATTTCAACAAACTAACCTAAGTAGGTAGGCATTAAAAATTATCAGATGCCCCCCTTATGAAGGGGGGATTAAGGGGGGATCGGCACCCCCCTTATTAAGGGGGATCCCCCCGCCTTTGGCTTCCCCCCTTATCAAGGGGGGCTAGGGGGGATCGAACCTAAAATCCATGTTTAATTTAATTATAACCAGCTACCTATTGTTGCATCTAAAACCGATCTTTTTACTTTTTACTTAATCTGCTATTTTGTAGGATAGCTTCCGATCTTGAACCCTATTCATGAATCAAATTTCTATCGCTGTTACTTTTTTTCTTAGTTTAGTCTTGACCTCGCTTCCCTTTTTACTTTTGGGGGCAGCAGTTTCCAGTTTTTTGCTGGTTTTCGTCAATAAACAGCGATTAGCGGCGATATTTCCCCGTAATCGAGTCTTAGGAGCGATCGTTGGCAGTGCCATCGGATTAATCTTACCCGTCGGACAATACGGCACGATTCCCGTCGCTAGAAGATTCTTATTAGAGGGAGTACCCCCAGGGGTGGTGTTTAGCTTTCTCACCGCTGCACCTACCCTAAATATCGTCACTCTTTGGCTAACTTGGCAGACTTTCACCTATTCTAGTATTTTCTTCTATCGATCGCTTTCGGTGTGGTTAATGGCAATTGTTATCGGCACTCTCTTTAGTTTCTATCGGGAAAAACCCCGCACCGATAGCGAAATTCCCCTAGAATCGAGTTTGGTTCTTTCCGGGAGTTTTTTACCAGAGGAAGCAGCCAGTCAACCCCTGCAAAGAGTCGGCAGTCTTGTTTATGAGTATAAAACTAGAGATAGGCAAGCTTGGCCAATTTCTGTGCAGTTATTTCTCGATAACTTTATCGATGAAGCACTGGAATTAGGGGGATTATTAATTATAGGCTGTGCAATCGCTAGTGTCTTTCAGCTATTATTACCTCAGAGTCAATTAATTGCCTGGGGGAATACTCCCGTTACTCAAATTCTCGTGCAGTTGTTTTTTGGTTTCACCCTCGCTGTTAATGCCAGTCTTAGCACTTTTGTCCCCGGTTCTTTAATTACTAATCTGTCCGTGGGTTCCACTCTAGCTTTTTTACTGGTTGCTTCCCTCATTGATATTAAAGCTTTTATCCTCCTCCTATCAGCTTTCCGTCCTAAAATCGTCCTTTATTTCGGAATTTTATGCCTGTTAATGACTTTTTTAGTGGCTCTGATCCTCAGTTTTTATCTAGGTTAAATTCCTTCCGGATCAGAAAAATTTTCTCTTGACAAAAGCCCCTTGACATGATATTATATTCATAATGGAAAATCCGTGCGCCTGCGAACCCTATTTTCCAACGGTCTTAACTATGATTGATGTGATTATTGGATTGACTATGATTGGTTCATTCAATCAATCTTCATCTCTAATCCACTCTTAACTAGCTCCCTAATCACAGTCCATCATTCAATCATTCCAATCATAGTCGATGATTGGTGGTGGGTTACTGGACTAGGTAATAGGTGTAGGGGTAATTCATGAATTACCCCTACAATCGGCTAGATTTTTCTGGATGTTGTCAAAATTTTCTCTTGACAAAAGCCCCTTGACATGATATTATATTCATAATGGAAAATCCGTGCGCCTACAAGCCCTACTTTCCCAAGTATTTAAACTCTAACTCATCTTAATTCTGCTTGTCGGAGTTGCGACAACATAGTTTTATAGTTCTCACTCCACCCACCTACTGAGAGGTTCAATAAGCATCTTTTCGATGAATACTACTCAATATGATAATCAGCATTTCTTGATCTTGAATTTTGTAAATGATGCGATAATCCCCTATTCTAATTCGGTAGGTGTCATCATATCCTTTGAGTTTCTTGACTCCGCTAGGACGAGGTGTATCGGTAAGTAGTCTAATGGCAGTAATTAAGCGTTCGCGTTGTTGTTTGGGTAAGTTGTTTAGTTGTTTTTGAACTGGTTTCGGAATAATAACTCTGTAGTTCACCCTTGAGTTGCCTCATATTCTTCGAGGGTTAGATAGTCTCCTGCTTGATAAGCTGATTCAGAAGCGATTATGTTAGCTTGCTCTTCTTCTGTAATTTCTATTTCAGTATGTCGTTCTTTGATAAAGAGCAAAAAGTCAAGTAATTCAGTCAAAAGGGTGTCAGGTGTCTGCTCGATTTCTTTAATTAGTTGTTCTTTGAGTGTCATAGCTTTATCAGTAATCAGTAATCAGTCATCAGTTATCAGTGATTAATTCCATCATAGTCCATCATTCAATCATTCCAATCATAGTCGATGATTAGGTGGTGGGTTACGACGGATTGTTAGCTTGAACCCACATTCCGCACCCTACGTTTTACTTATCACTAGGTAATAGGTGTAGGGGTAATTCATGAATTACCCCTACAATCGGCTAATTCATGAATTACCCCTACAATCGGCTACGTTTTTCTGGATGTTGTCAAAATTTCTCTTGACAAAAGCACCTTGACATGATATTATATTCATAATGGAAAATCCGTGCGCCTACGAGCCCTATTTTCCCAAGCATTTAAACTCTAACTCATCTTAATTCTGCCTGCCGGAGTTATGGTGATAAGAAAGGATTATCGAAGAAAGGCAGTACACTATAGGCCACTACCGATTACACCAGGTGCAATGTAGGGGCGCAAACATTGCGCCCAAAATTTAACCCGTTTAGTTGTCCTGTTTATACCATTTTTCTAAAGTAATGGCAGAGATGGTTAATTCCCTCACCCCCAACCCTTCTCCCTTTTTGGGAGAAAGGAGTAGAATGTCTGCCACGAATAAAGAAAAATGGTATTATTTGACTTTTTAGATTTAGCTAGGTTGCGCTGGCAGAAAGCACCAAATCCCAATACACCTAAGCCGAAAATTGTGCTGGGTTCAGGTACTGTTATAGGAGTCATCTGAAAAGATGCCGTGGGAGTGTTAAATTCTATTTGCAATGGAAAAGCTGTTGGATCTCCCAGATCTACTAAAGGGTCAATTCCAGTAATTTTGAACCCTGGTACTCCACCACCAGGAAAAGTGGTAAAGTCCGCCACATTACCCGGACTGAATTGACCAAGGACTGTACCCCCAACAGAGACGGTAAAAGGGTTGCTAAAACCAGTGGGGAAGCCCAGAATCTTAGTAAATAAAGAACCGCCAGTCATGGCGTATTCAAAACCCTCAACGCTTGGCGGATCGAACCAAACTCCACTCGGTACATCTTCAAATGTAAAAGTACCACCATCACTATCATCAGGTAGAAAAGGCAAATCTTGAGAAACACCAGGACCGCTGAGACTAGAGATATAAACGGTCGTATCGTAAATCCCATCACTGGTATCAGCCACGATGAAAGTCAAGGTATTACCAGTACTATTGACAGGTCCACGGAAAGTTATAGGTAAGACTCCTCCTGGAGCTACTACTCCATCTAGTTCGGTACCAGGCCATGCAACAGCATTGGGGTGGTTTATATTGAGTGGTATGGTCGGCGAAGTGAAAGCGATATTAGTGCCATTGAGATAGAGTCCAAAGCCATCAATAAATGAAGAGCCTACGTACTCAAAGAGTTCCTCAGAGCCGAAGACGACTTGAAAGACGACTTCATCGAAACCGAGGTCTGCATTAAAGTTAATATCAAGCTGGGTGACATCGAAATGGTTAAAGAAACCGCCTGTGATTGGATCGAGTAAGCTTTCCTGTGCTGAGGTAGCCCAAGATCCATAATTAGTTGAGGTACTCCCAGAAAGATTCGGACCGTCTTGATAGTCTAGGACGTTACCAGTGCTGATAACAATACCTGGGTTTATACCATAGACTCCGCTTGCATTGGTGAAAGTCCCTGTAGAAAACGCACCTCCCGGAGTGGCGTGTCCGAATAAACCAAATCCCGTTACATGTATTCCTACCGAACCCGCAGTGACAGTATTGACTAAAGTGTTAACATCTGTCGTTGGAGTAATGACAATAGCTTGGCTAGGGGTTGTTGCTAGTCCAAGACCGAGAAGTATCATCCCCCCACCGATGGAGTTCTTGATGAGTTTTGCTAATTTCATGGTTGATTCCTCGAAACAGTTAGCTAAGGGACATCTTAGTAAACTGGTGTAATCAAACAATTACCTCAGTCATCAGCGCATCTTAACAATCCTTGACAAAATGAACTTTATGTGAGTTACCTACCCAGAGGATGTTCCAGGCATATTTGATTTGAGTAGAATTTGCCGTATCAAATGTTACAAAATAGACCAAATGGGTCGATTTCGTAATCCTTGTTATTGACCAGCATCATCTGAAATGCCCACAGGGCAATCGTTTCACAAAGTTGACTAAATTGTTAATAGCTTTTGAGATGCACCTCGACTTTACCTTTACCGTTCAAAAATGTCAACCCTAAACCTGAAATTTGTAACATTTATTTAGGGTTTGCTGAATAAGTCCCCAAGGCCAATCTAGAAGCCACACAGCTGGCAAAATGGTAGTTTCGTCGCTTAGTTTCTTAATTTTATTTGGCGCTCGCTCACGAAAGTGCAAAGGTTTTGAGTCCCTATTTCGATTTCTCAACGTTTGTTTCTTGCACTTTTTGGGGGAAAAAGCCCAAAACCCTTTTCTAGCTAAGCTTCCACTGATATTCAGCAAATTCTAAATAAATGATAGAACAGTTGTTCAACCATTAAGATTTTGTGATAATACTGGGTAAGTGTGATCTAAAGTACAGCTTTTTTTGGGAAAGTTTCCCTAGGGGTGCTGCCTTGGGTCGCCAATATGATAGAATGCTGGTAAATTGATACAAAACTTTACTTCAAGGTGAATCTATGCCGTTTACGATCGAATCAGCGCGGAGCATTTTCCCCAACACGCTATCAGCGGATGTGGTTCCCGCCACGATTGCGCGTTTCAATCAGCTGAATACCGAAGATCAACTAGCCTTGATTTGGTTTGCCTACCTAGAAATGGGCAAAACCATCACCGTTGCCGCCCCCGGCGCTGCTAGTATGGTATTTGCCGAAAAAACCATGAATGAGATTCGGCAGATGTCACCCTTGCAACAGTCGCAGGTGATGTGCGACTTAGCCAACCATGCTGACACCCCGATTTGTCGTACCTACGGCACTTGGTCTGCTAATATCAAACTGGGATTCTGGTATCAATTAGGACAATGGATGGAAGATGGTAGTGTTGCCCCAATTCCCAAGGGTTATGAACTATCTGCTAATGCCAGCGCCGTTTTAGAGGGGATTAAAAAATTAGAGTCGGGACAACAAATCACCGTTCTGCGGAATTGTGTGGTGGATATGGGCTATGATCCCAAGAAACTGGGCGATTATAACCGTATTTCCGAACCCGTGGTTCCTCCCCAAAATATTGCCGAACGGACTAAAGTTAGCATTGAAGGCGTTACCAATGCCACCGTCCTCAACTATATGGACAACCTCAACGCTAACGACTTTGATGTATTAATTGAATTATTCACCCCTGACGGCGCTCTACAACCACCCTTCCAACGTCCCATCGTCGGTAAAGAGGCAGTATATCGCTTTTTCCGCGAAGAATGCCAAAATTTGAAATTAATCCCCGAACGCGGTGTAGTGGAACCCGCCGATGACGGTTTTACTCAGATTAAAGTGACGGGAAAAGTACAAACCCCCTGGTTTGGTGCGGGTGTGGGTATGAATATGGCATGGCGCTTCCTCCTAACTCCTGATAATAAAATTTTCTTCGTAGCGATCGACTTATTAGCTTCTCCGAAAGAATTATTAAACTTTGCCCGTGGCTAAATAGCTACTGAGAGAAATCATTAAAAATTCTGATGAAATTTATTAGAGTTCCTTGTCAAGTGAACTCTTTTTTTTCTACAATTAAAAGGCTGACTTAAAAAAATTGGTAAATACACCGGTTTCTTCTCCGATCTAGGTAAGAATAACTAAACATCATTCTTAACAGGTGTCGGCGAAAAGAGTCGAGGTAGTTCAAAAATCCAAAATTATCATCCCTAAAACTAAAATCATGCCTATGAGTGAAATAATTTGGTCAGATACCGAACAAGAAATTGCTCAAACTGCTTTCCAAAAAGCCTATCAGCGCGAAACTAGCACTTTAATAGAACATATTAAAGAACAGTCTGGTCAGATCACGGTTTTAGATGATATATGGCAAATGCATGATTATCTAAGCGCCCGAAGACATCAGATTGATGGTAAATATGACTATCGCTATACTTCCCTAATTTTTGTCTTTGCTCAACTATTAAAGGAAGGATGGTTAAAGCTAGAAGATCTCAACGGTTTGGAAAAAGATAAACTAGCGAAAATCGCTGCTCTCTCGCGAATGTAAATTAATGATTAGCATTAAGCTATCAGCTTTCTGCTCCTAGTTGGGTGACTAAAAAATTCATCTCTAGATAATCAACACCGTCTTAAGTTTTTCCTAAGCGGCAACCAATTCCGCTAGAATGAGTCAATCATCCCGATCGCTTTTCGCTTGTTTTGCACCTTTGGTTTATGTTCAAAAATCTTTTACTTCCCCTAGGAATATCCATCTTTCTCGGTGTTTGTCAGTCTTTGTCAGCCGCCGAATCAGCTATCATCAAATACTACATCTTCCAAGGGTCCGTATCGGTATCAGAATTAAAGCAATTGAGCGAAACAGGCGAATTAGCCCCCGCTTTAGCGGCACAATTAAAGATGGCTAACCAAAAACCCGAAGAATTCCGCAAAATCCTTAATCGTCGGGTAGCGGTGGATGCCGTATTTCTTTCCAAATTTCTTAATAGTTTTTTTGGCGAAAGTTTGCTAGATTATGCGACTGAAATTGTCCATACACCCAATCGGACTGCTAGTCGGCAAGCTTTACGGGGTTCCCTAGTCACTTCTGCCATTAATGATAATGAGATTCAAATTATCGAAGTCCTCGCTAATTATCCCACCAGCGAGGTTCATGTGGATGGCAATCGTCTGCTGGATTTAATCAACCAAATTGAATCAGTATTGAAAAAAATGCCCCGTTTACCTTTCTGATCCCAAATCCGCCGTTCAGGTTTTCATGAATTGCGCTGTAAATTGAATAGATTAGGATAATCTAGTAATAATAATGACCACTTCTTTGTCTGAAAGGAAAACAGTTAGCGCCAAACCTTTTTTAAAGTGGGCGGGAGGCAAAACTCAACTGGTTCCTAATATTCTATCTTTGATTAATTCCCAGATTTCTCAAGATTGTCAGTTTAACTACATTGAACCTTTTGTCGGAGGTGGGGCAGTTTTATTCTCAGTCTTAAATAATTTTTCTCCTGTCCAAAAAGTTATTATTAATGACATCAATCCTGATTTAATCATGGCTTATAAGGTTATTAAAAATAATGTCAAAGAATTAATAGTCAAGCTTAAACAAATCCAGCAGGATTTTTATGAACTTAAAAATCTAGAGGAACAACAAAAGTTTTTTTTAGATAAAAGGATAGAATTTAATTCTCGTGGCTGTGATGAAGATATAGAAAAAACAGTTTTGTTATTATTTCTCAATAAAACTTGTTTTAATGGACTTTATAGAGTCAATAGCAAAGGACTTTTTAATGTCCCTTTTGGAAAATATGTCAAACCGTTGATCTGCAATGAAGAAAACTTATTAGCTGTCAACCATCATTTACAGAAAGTGACGATCCTACAAGGGGATTTTGTCCAAACCCTAAATTATGCCAATAACAAGACTTTATTTTATTTTGATCCTCCCTATAAACCGATTAAAAAAACATCAGCTTTTACCTCTTATACTAAAGAAAATTTTAACGATGAGGAGCAAATAAGATTAAAACAATTTATCGATCAAGTGGATCAGGCCGGTTATAAATTTATTTTAAGTAATTCCGACGTTAAAAACTTTGACTCTGACAATAATTTTTTTGATGATTTATATAAAGATTATAATATTCAAAGGGTAAAAGCTCGACGAAATATTAATTCCCAGGGCAATAATAGGGGAGAAATCTGGGAATTACTGATCAATAATTGACAAAAATTAAGCCTAACAGAAAAGACGACATGAATAAAAATATTTCTTCAAGAGATCGAGGGTGGCAAGCTGTATTCGATAGATATAACTTGCACGATCATGATTTTTGTAATCATCCTTATTTTATTAAGGCTGAACAGATTAAAGCAGCCACAAAACA
This sequence comes from Microcystis sp. LEGE 08355, assembly GCF_015207185.1. NCBI lineage: Bacteria > Bacillati > Cyanobacteriota > Cyanophyceae > Chroococcales > Microcystaceae > Microcystis > Microcystis sp. LEGE 08355. The sequence continues at coordinate 9,601 of NZ_JADEXI010000080.1, forward strand.
TTTTGAAACTACAGGGGAAAGAGAAGTAAGAATTTTATGTAAACAAGATACAAGAGAAAGCCGTCCAGAAGTTTTTAAAAAGCTAGGATTGTTTATTTTACCAGTCAAGAATGGAGAGTATGTGATATTAAAGGGCGAGGGTTATGTTGATATTCCTATCATAGAAACACCCATAGAAAATTATCAAACTTTATTAGATTTTCAATTAGAAACTTCTTTGATAGGTGATTCAGAAATGCAACATCTGGACTTCGCTTACGCATCGAGTCTAATTCGTCACTTTATCAAAGATAATAGCCTAGTATTAACCATTCGTGGTAGAAAATATACCCCTGAATTTACACTAAAAATTAATGATCATGTTCTTAAAATTAAAGGTGTACAAACAGAGGTGGATGCAGGATATGAAGGCAAGAACCAAATTGTCCTGATTGAAGCCAAAAACTTAAGTATAGACAATGTAATTATCAGACAGTTGTATTATCCATCTAGACAATGGCAACTGCATACTAAAAAGAAAATTGTTACACTATTTTTTGCTAAGAAATCAAATATATATTATTTATGGAAATTCGAGTTTGAAAATCCAGACAATTATAATAGTATTAAGCTGGTGGACTCAGCGAGATTTGAAATCATCAGCTAAATTTATCGTAGTTATCATATCAGTTAGACACAATTAACTCATTGTTGATTAAGCGTATCGTAATCTAGAATGTCTCTCATGAGAACACTAGAATAAATCGACCACTTTGATCTGCCAAAAACGCCCCGTTTACCCTTCTGAGTATGAATTTTATCTGCAATCACCCCTCGATCGAGCATTGTTTAAAACAACAATTAATTAATATTTTTACAGAAAACAACCATAAATTAACTTTCTATCGTTGCCTAAAAACTGATATTATCCTCTATCGCTCACCTCTGTTTTATTATTTTACTCCCGCTCAATGTCAAGCCATATTTAACCATTTAATCGCCCTTTTTCCACAAATTCAGCTTAGGGAAGGATGGCTAGAATTATTATTAGATCAGCAATTTTTGTCCTTTTGGTTACTAAAACTAAATGATTTAATTGATAAATTTTTCTCCGATCAGCTTCCTCTCCATCCCAGAGGAGAATTTTTCTTTTTATTTCAATACACTCACGCTCGCTATTCTAGTTGGTTACAACTGCTCAATCGGGAAAAAATTAGTTTAACCGAGCCAGAACTATTATCATGGCATCATCCCGCCGAAATAGCCCTAATCCTGCAAATTTTAACCGTTTGTGATTGTTGGGAAGGCCAGAAACTCTATCCCCTAACTGCGAATTTGTGCGAAGCGATGCTCAATTTTGAGCGTAACTGTCGCATTATTGGAGAATCAGCCCCAATTCAGAGATCGAGATTAATCCTGATTAGCGTCAGTCAAAAACTACTTAACCGTCTTCTCCGTCAAAAATGGCAACTGCTGCCAATGACGGAACTATAAAAATATTAACTTTTATGAATTTAGTGGACAAAACCATCAGCCTATGATAGATTTTAATTAGTGTGAGGAGCGAACCAGAATAGAGAGCCGAGACGAAACATGGACAGTCGCCGGCTCTCTTTCTGTTGTTCAGGAATTATCTTTTTCTTGGCGATATTTAATAAAAGTGGGCAAATCAACCCGAAAAGAGGAATATTTCGGGGAAGGAGAGATGATAGGTGCAGGCCAATCCCTGTCTTTCTTCTTTGAGGATTCTACTGGCTCAATTGTCTCTAATTCCGCTACAAACTCATCCATGGGAGCGACTTCATCGTTTTCTTGATTCTCTATCTGAGACCAAGGCTCGATCGCGGCTGCCTTGGCAACAATGGCTAAATCCGGGGGAGAATTGCGATCGCTACCGCGCTGGAAATACTGAGCCAAGGCCGCTTTATACTGGAGGGTGTAGCGTTGTTGACGTTGGAGACGGGTGCGTAATTCCTGCAATTGCTGGTCATAGTTGCACAGTTTTTGGCTTTTTTCCTGATAACTTTCCTGGATTAAGGCACATTCTCGCTCTAAACGGGCTAATTGTTGGCGCGTGCGGGTCAATTCTGCGGTCAAATTGGCAATAATCATCGGTTGCCGTTGTTCTGCTTGACGATACTGTTCGATTTCCCCTAAAGCTCGCTGTAATTGTTGCTTTTCGTATTGCAGTTCCTCGCTTTGCTGCTGGATTAGGGTATCGCAACTTTGCAAGCGACGATGTTGCTCGGCTAACCGCGATCGCAGTTCTGCGAGAGCTTGCTCCCGTCGCCAGATCTCCGCTTGTAATTCTTGATTTTGTTGACGTAAATGAGAGGATAGAGCCGGCCAATCTGTCTCATCTGTTGATTGACTCTCATGCTCGACAATTTCAGCAGTAATGACAGTATCCGCATGGGTGAGATGATCGAGGTACAGGTCGGAATTATCGTTCATAAAAGCCAAAGGATGAGGAAACCTAGAAGTTTAGAGACGTTAAAAGCCTTCTATCGTTCCAAAAAAAAATGGGAACCGCATTGTTAGAGACTGCCGCGCGGTTCCACTGCCGATCCTTGAGAGGAGAACACTATAAATAACTATAAGCTTATTAGGAATTTTTGTCAATACTTAATGAGAAATTTTTTCAATAAGTTCGAGGGGAGAGGGGAATCGACTAATTCCTAAGATAGCTGTAGTGCGGGTATCTGGCCCGGGGCCAGGGAAGAATTAGCCACAGCAAAATTGATACAAGCAGCGGTCGAGCGGGTTAGCGGCTCGATGTGCTTCAATAATCCTATAGTTTTTATTTTCCTTGTCGTATCATGCCACGTCCCCCGAAGAAAACCCCTAGCACCCCTGAAC
>NZ_JADEXI010000081.1:0-12383 GCF_015207185.1 Microcystis sp. LEGE 08355
GTATTAAGAAAAAATAACGAATTGCTAGAAAGCCCAGAATCTGGCTAATGATCGAGGTGGAGACAGAAAAATCGCTCTACTTAAGCCTGTCTGCCGTAAGCGTCCAATAGTAGATAGGGAGTCAAAAGCGACGCTCAAGAAAGTCCTTCGGTTGTCAGGGAAACGAGAGGATATTTAGTGCGAAATTGAGCCGTAAAAAAACTTAAAATCCCGACAAATATCGTAAAAACTAAGGGGAACACATGACCACAAAAACCTATGCAACAATAGATGGTAACGAAGCTGTTGCACGCGTTGCCTATCGTCTCAGTGAAGTAATCGCTATTTATCCTATCACTCCCTCCTCGCCTATGGGTGAATGGTCCGATAGTTGGGCCGCCGAACGCAGGGCTAATCTCTGGGGAACCATTCCTTCCGTAATCGAAATGCAGAGCGAAGGTGGGGCAGCGGGAACCCTGCACGGAGCGCTACAAACAGGCTCTTTAACTACCACTTTCACTTCCTCCCAGGGATTATTATTAATGCTCCCCAACTTCTACAAAATTGCGGGGGAATTAACCTCTTCAGTGGTCCATGTGGCGGCCCGTGCTTTAGCAGCTCAAGGGTTGTCAATTTTTGGGGATCATAGTGATGTTATGTCTGCCAGAAGTACGGGTTGGGCTATGTTAGCAGCTAATTCCGTTCAAGAAGCTCATGATCTGGCAGCAATCGCCACAGCTACCACCCTAGAAACGCGGCTTCCTTTTCTGCACTTTTTTGATGGTTTTCGTACCAGTCATGAGGTGCAAAAAGTCGAATTAATTAGCGATGAAATTCTCAAAGAACTGATAGATGAAGACCTAATTATTGCCCATCGTCAAAGAGCTTTAACTCCCGATCGACCGGTGTTACGAGGCACGGCACAAAATCCCGATGTTTATTTCCAGGCAAGGGAAAGCGTCAATCCTTTCTATCATGCTTGTCCCGATATCGCTCAAAAAATTATGGATCGTTTTGCCCAATTAACAGGACGGCAATACCATCTTTATGAATACCACGGTGCGCCCGATGCCGAAAGAGTGATTATTCTCATGGGATCGGGAGGGGAAACCGTCCATGAAACCGTTGATTATCTCAATCAAAATGGGGCTAAAGTGGGGGTTTTAAAAGTTCGTCTTTATCGTCCTTTTGCCGCCGACAAATTACTGGCAGCTTTGCCCACCACAGTGAAAAAAATAGCCGTTTTAGATCGCTGTAAAGAACCCGGTGCCGGGGGCGATCCGCTATATTTAGACGTGGTAAATGCCTTTATGGAAGAGTACGAAGGTAAGCTGCCGAAAATTGTGGGAGGACGCTACGGTTTATCTTCCAAAGAATTTACTCCGGCCATGGTTGCTGGTATATTTGATAACTTAAGTCTCGACAAACCCAAAAATCACTTCACTATTGGTATCGTTGACGATCTTACCTTTTCTAGTCTGGAATATGACCGCAGTTTTTCCACCGAACCAGACAAAGTAGTGCGGGCGGTTTTCTACGGTTTAGGTTCCGATGGTACGGTGGGAGCTAACAAAAACTCAATTAAAATTATCGGTGAAGATACTGATAATTATGCCCAGGGTTATTTCGTCTATGATTCCAAAAAATCTGGCTCCGTCACCGTTTCTCACCTACGCTTTGGACCAGAGCCGATTCGCTCTACCTATTTAATCACTGATGCTAACTTTATCGCCTGTCATCAGTGGGAATTTGTCGAACAATTTGACCTGCTAGAAACCGCTAAATCGAACTCTATTTTTCTCCTCAATAGTCCCTATCCACCGGAGGAGGTATTTAGTCGCTTACCCCGCCATCTCCAGCAAACTATCATCGACAAAAATCTGCAAGTTTATACAATTAATGCCACTCAAGTAGCCAAAGAAGCGGGGATGGGCAGTCGGATTAATACCGTCATGCAGGTGTGTTTCTTTGCCCTAGCGGGGGTTTTGTCGCGGGAAGAGGCGATCGCACAAATCAAAAAAGCCATCCGCAAGACCTACGGCAAGAAAGGCGAAGAAATCGTGCAGATGAACATCAAGGCTGTGGATTCTGCCCTAGAACACCTCTATCAAGTGCCAATTCCCGCCACTGTCACCCCTGAAGCTTTTGAATTAAGACCCCCAATTCCCGACACTGCACCCGCTTTCGTCCGAGAAGTCCTCGGCAAAATTATCGCCCGTCACGGGGAGGAATTGCCCGTTAGCGCCCTTCCCAACGATGGGACCTATCCCACCGCCACTAGCCAATGGGAAAAACGCAATATTGCCCAAGAAATCCCCGTTTGGGATGCAGATGTCTGTGTTCAGTGCGGTAAATGCGTTCTCGTTTGTCCCCACGCTGTTATTCGCTCGAAAGTCTATGATGAGGCCGAATTAGCCACGGCCCCGGAAACCTTTAAAGTCGCTAATGCCAAGGATCACGACTGGAAAGGGCTAAAATTCACCATCCAAGTGGCCGCCGAAGATTGTACCGGTTGCGGTCTCTGCGTTGATGTTTGCCCCGCTAAAAACAAATCGCAACCGCGTCTAAGAGCGATTAATATGGCTCCCCAATTGCCCCTGCGGGAACAGGAACGAGTTAACTGGGATTTCTTCCTTAATTTGCCTAATCCAGACCGATTAAGCCTAAATCTCAACAAAATTAACCATCAGCAAATGCAGGAACCTCTCTTTGAGTTTTCTGGTGCCTGTGCCGGCTGTGGTGAGACTCCCTACGTTAAATTAGTCAGTCAGCTATTTGGCGATCGCATGATAGTGGCTAATGCCACCGGTTGTTCATCTATCTACGGAGGTAATTTACCGACAACGCCCTGGGCAGTTAACGCCGAAGGTCGCGGTCCAGCTTGGTCGAATTCCCTCTTTGAAGATAATGCCGAATTTGGCTTGGGATTCCGAGTTTCCATCGATAAACAGGCAGAATTTGCCGCAGAACTGTTACAAACCCTCGCTAGTGAAATCGGAGAAAGTCTAGCGGCAGATATTCTCAATTGTCACCAAGTGGATGAAGCGGAAATTTACGAACAACGGCAACGGGTAGAGGCCTTAAAATCCCGTTTAGGGCAATTAACCCCGACCACGCAGGTGAAAATGTTGTTATCCGTGGCCGATTATCTGGTCAAGAAAAGCGTCTGGATTGTCGGGGGTGACGGTTGGGCCTACGACATCGGTTATGGTGGCTTAGATCACGTTTTAGCCAGTGGTCGCAATGTGAATATTTTGGTCATGGATACGGAAGTTTACTCGAATACGGGTGGCCAGGCCTCGAAAGCTACTCCTCGGGCCGCCGTAGCTAAATTTGCTTCTGGTGGCAAACCGGGACCGAAAAAAGACCTCGGTTTAATGGCCATGACCTACGGTAACGTCTATGTGGCCAGCGTGGCTATGGGGGCAAAAAACGAGCAAACTATCAAAGCTTTCCTAGAAGCGGAAGCTTACAACGGGCCATCGTTAATTATCGCCTATTCTCACTGTATTGCTCACGGGATCAACATGACCACCGCCATGAACCATCAAAAAGAAGTGGTGGAAAGCGGTCGCTGGTTAATGTACCGTTATCATCCCGATTTAGCTAAAGAAGGCAAAAATCCCCTGCAATTGGACAGCCGTGCGCCTAAGCTTACCGTAGCGCAAACTCTCTACTCGGAGAATCGCTTTAAGATGTTGGCCACCAGTAAGCCGGAGGAAGCTAAACGTCTGCTCAAAGAAGCACAAGCAGATGTGGATACGCGCTGGCAAATGTATCAGTACTTAGCAGCAAAAGGTACAGGGAGCAAGGAATAGTTATGAATCTACACACTACCTACATGGGTTTACAATTGCGATCGCCGCTAGTCATCGGTGCGGCCGCACCCTTGAGCGAGGATATCGACAATATCAAGAGAATGGAAGACTTTGGAGCCGCTGCCGTGGTTTTACACTCCTTTTTCGAGGAGCAGATTAAACAGGAAAGACTGGCTCTACACCATCATTTTACCCACGGAGCCGAGAGTTTTGCGGAAGCTTTGACTTATTTTCCCGAACCGGAGGTTTTTCACGTTGGTTCCGACGAATATCTCAACCATATTCGCAAAGCCAAAGAAATGGTCGATATTCCGATTATTGCCAGTCTCAACGGTGAGACCTCTGGGGGATGGTTGGAGTATGCCATTCAAATTCAACAAGCGGGCGCTGATGCTTTGGAGTTGAATGTTTATTATGTTCCCAACGACCTAGAATTAACCGGAAATCACGTCGAACAAAACTATATTGATATCCTCAAAATTGTCAAATCGGAGGTATCAATTCCCGTCTCGATGAAGTTAAGTCCCTACTTTAGCAATACGGCCAATATGGCTAAACAATTAGCGGAAGCGGGGGCCGATGGGTTGGTATTATTTAACCGTTTCTATCAGCCGGATATCGACTTAGAAACCTTGGATGTTCACCCCAATATTATCCTCAGTAATCCCCAAGCAATGCGTTTACCCCTGCGCTGGATTGCCATGCTTTACGGTCGTGTACCGACGGATTTCGCCGCTACCAGTGGTATTCATAACGCCCTCGACGTGATCAAAATGATGATGGTGGGGGCAAAAGCGACTATGTTAGTTAGTGTTTTATTACGCCATGGTTTGGAGGAAATTACCAAGATCGAACAGGGTTTGTTGCATTGGTTGGAAGAAAATGAGTACGAATCGATCGAGCAGTTAATTGGCAGTATGAGTCAAATGAATTGCCCGGATCCGACTGCTTTTGAACGGGTACAGTATATGAAAGCTCTGCAAAGTTACGAACCTGTTTGGAAACGTTTTCAAACCACCAGTAAATAAAAGTGGGAAGCTTTTTTCAGTGATCAGTGAACAGTTATCAGTAATCAGTAATCAGTGAACTGAAAACTTAAGTAGGTAGGCGTTAAAAATTATCAGACACCCTCCTTATCAAGGGGGATCCCCCCGCCTATCGGCACCCCCCTTATCAAGGGGGGCAGGGGGGATCGAACCTAAAATCGATTTTTAATTTAATTATAACCAGCTACTTAACTGAAAACTGAAAACTTACATCTGATCACTGGTAACTGATAACTGATAACTGACAAAAAAATCCCGGAGGATATAACTATGAACGAGAATCAAAAGAAAAAAATCGGCATTCTGACCAGTGGTGGCGATTGCCCGGGGTTAAATGCGGTAATTCGTGCCGTGGTGAAAGCATCAAAACTCAAGGGTTGGGATGTGTACGGCATTCCCTACGGGACCGACGGTTTTATGCAGATTGCCGAGGGGAAATATCACCCCCAAGATTTGATCCTGACTCACCATGGCTATAACCTACCCGGAGTCTTGAAAGGATTAGACGTTTTGCAGTTTCTTAGTGGTAGTGTCTTGGGTTCTTTGAGTAAAGGACATCCCGAAAACCCAGAAATTGCTGCGAAAATCCTGCAAGGATACGAAATGCTGGGATTAGATGCCCTGATCGTCGTCGGGGGCGATGGGAGCGTCGATATCATCTATGATCTGGCCCAGAAGGGCAATTGGAATATTATCGCAGTTCCCAAAACCATCGATAATGATGTTCCCTATACGGAATGGTCCGTCGGTTTTACCACTGCCGTCGATATCGTCACTCAAGCTTTGTATGATCTCACCTTTACCGCCGCTAGTCACGAAAGGGTGATGATTGTGCAGGTGATGGGTAGAGATGCCGGTCATTTAGCCCTTCATGCGGGGATTGCTGGGGGTGCCGATGCGATTTTTATTCCCGAATTAACCCCGGCTCTCACTCCCGCAATTATCGACGGTTGTTGTCATCATTTGGCACAATTACGCGCCCAAGGTCGTAAATTCGCTCTCATTGTCATTTCTGAAGGAGTTAAAAACGAAGATAACCAAAAAGAGAAGTATATTGGCGATTATTTAGAAAAATTAATAGTTGACAAAACTCGCTCTTTGTGCGTTACCGATCCCGTCTTCTGTTATCTCAATTCCATGGATGTGCGGGCCATGTCTTTGGGACACCTGCAAAGAAGTCGTCCTCCTTTGGCCATGGATCGACTGTTAGCCACGGCTTTCGGCATTAAGGCCGTAGAATTAATCGAACAGGGAAAACTCGATCGCGTGGTGATTTGGCGCGGGGGACAAGTGCGTAGTTTGCCCCTGAAACCGGTGATCAAAATTATCAAAAAATGTCATCAAGAGAATCGCTGTGCCTATCCCGTGGATCCTGAGGGTTTTATCGTCAAAACGGCCCGTTCTTTGGGAATTTACCTAGGGGAAAATCCCACGACCGAGACGGCAGTAGTTCCGCCTGCTGTGGAGGTGTTGGTTTAGTTATAATCAAGCGAGAAGGGTTGCTCATACTTTCTCGCTTTGTTAATTGGTAAAGATTAGGTATTTATAAACGCTACAATTACGAGATATACTGACAGCTACTGTCGAAATAAAGAAACTTTTTAAAAGAGTGTAATTAGGGCTTGCTGAATAAATGTGAAATATAGACGAGGTAAGGGTTTTAGGGGCTTATTTTGCGAAACAGGTGCAAGATTTTGAGAGAATCGTGGTTGAAAACCTTGCATCTTCGGGGCGAAGCATTCGGGCATAACCTATCGCTGAAACCGTAGATTTCCTATCCGAATGCTTCGCCCCTACTTTTTCAGCCAGCCCTAATTAATTTTCTGAGCATAAACTTTTATTATCGGCCCGCGTCCTGTAGGGGCGAAGCATTCGGGCAATAACCTATCGGTGAAACCAGAGATTTTCTATCCGAATGCTTCGCCCCTACTTTTTCAGCCAGCCCTAATTAATTTTCTAAGCATAAACTTTTATTATCGGCCCGCGTCCTGTAGGGGCGAAGCATTCGGGCAATAACCTATCGGTGAAACCAGAGATTTTCTATCCGAATGCTTCGCCCGTACTTTTTGCCGCAAACCCTACATAAAGACTTCTACTATCAGTGATGAGGTTATAAGATTGAACTATTGGACAAGCTTCAATGAGATGTCTAATCTCTTGAAAATAGTCATTAATCAACAAATTCTATCTCCTCAATTTCTTCTTTGTCTTGCAGTAAAGCTTCTAGCATCCAAGCTTCTCCCATCCATTCATCAAAGTCTAAGGTATGCTGCAATTCATTGTTTTCAAATCGTCTGAGAAATTCTTGTGTCTGCATTTGATACTTATTTTCAAAAAAAGTTATTCGTTCTTGGGTGCGCTTAATTCCTTCTTGAAGTTCTTGCAGTCTTTCGGTTAATGCGTCTTCAATAAATTTTTTAAGGAGTTTAGATGCTTGGATTTAAGTTTTACTTCAGCCATAATGCTTCCGAGTTGATAATCGCTGCTGTTTGCCATTCGTCAGTCCATCCTAATTCTAGTTCATCTACTGCTAAAAAAGCTTGGGCGAGTTCTTCTGCTTCTTGTTGTTGTCGCCATTGTTGTAAAATTGAGGCGATGAAAATGCTTTTATCTTCTACTTTCTGGTCTAGGTAATTAACCAGTTCATCAGGTAAAGAAATGGAGATTTTAGCCATTGTTATCTCTTTGGCTATTTGATTCTAATATAGACTATTTTGATTGAGCTAAAATAACAGAATTAAGGGGGAAAGATTCAGTTTCTAAACGAGTTAAATCAACAATTTGACTAGCTTGATCAATATCAATTCCAACTAATTTTCCTTCGCTATCAAAATCTAAAACAATATCAGGGGCGATTTCTTGAGAATCGGTGCTTGTTTTTTCTGATAGGCTAATGTATAGAGAATCGGTTTCAGGATAATAACTAAATTTCATTTTTTACTCCTTAAAGTTACGATCTGGGAAGGCGTTATAAATGGTTTCTCCATCATCTAGAGTGACAACTCGCAAGTATTTTCCTAATTCGGGAATGTATAACCAATGACGAATGCGTCCATTTGGTTCTATTTCTCGTCTAACTGGATTCTGAATAGCCTGTTGACACTATTCTCGCTTAAGATAGGGTCTTTTGACCAAGACTTATTCTTCAAAGTAGCGGGTAGTTTTCATTCATCATTTTTCTGATCGATTCCTTCTATCATAATTTTAACGAAATTTAGATAAATTTCCCCAGATACTAAATTCTCCCCCCTTTTTAAGGGGGGCAGGGGGGGGATCAAATCCCATCACACAAACCCCTATCCTCCTCCCTGACATCAGAATTAGGATTGTGCAAATAAGCCCGCACCCAATCGCAACTACGCTCCATTAAATCACTTAAGCCCCAGTCTGTCCCAAGATTCCAGAGTTTGATAGTCTTGTCAGCACTACCGCTCACCAAAGTCTTGCCGTCGGGACTAAAATTAACGCTTCGGACAAAGCTATCATGCCCATGGAGGGTGCGGATTTCTTGGCCTGTTGACCCATCCCAGAGTTTGATAGTGTTGTCATAACTACCGCTCACCAATGTCTTGCCGTCGGGACTAAAACTAACGCTTGTGACCCAGTTATCATGCCCCTTGAGGGTGCGGATTTCTTGGCCTGTTGACTCATTCCAGAGTTTGATAGTGTTATCATCACTACCGCTCACCAAAGTCTTGCCGTCGGGACTAAAATTAACGCTATTGACATAGTTATGCCCCTTGAGGGTGCGGATTTCTTGGCCTGTTTCTACATTCCAGAGTTTGATAGTCTTGTCCTCACTACCGCTCACCAAAGTCTTGCCGTCGGGACTAAAATTAACGCTATTGACCCATTTATCATGCCCCTTGAGGGTGCGGATTTCTTGGCCTGTTGACCCATTCCAGAGCTTGATAGTCTTGTCCTCACTACCGCTCACCAAAGTCTTGCCGTCGGGACTAAAATTAACGCTTTGGACAGGGCTATCATGCCCTTCTAAGCGATTGCGTTCACTTTTCCAGTAGAGAAGTGCTTGTAAGGTATTCATCACCTCCTTGTCATATTTGTGTTGCTTTTGCAGGGTTTTTCCTGCTTTAATTGCTAAGACGAAAGCATCTAATTCTTTTCCTTGAACAAACAAAGACAAGGAAGAAAACCCGCGAGCATTTGCCAGATTGAGTTCCGCTTGTTGTGTTTTTTGCCAAGCCATTAAACCCAATCCCGTACTAACCACCAGCGCCACCAAAGAACCCGCCGCAATCCTTCGCGCTGTTCTAATTTTTTCATTTTTTTGACGTTCAGCTTGACTAATACTCGCCTTAATAAACTCTATCGCCACAGGATCTAAATTAGGCAGAGAATTATTCTTTTGAAACTCAACAATTTTAGCCAACTTAGAACCTCCCCAAAGCTCACTACTCGCTTTTACTGCATCTTGCTTCTGTAAATCATCCCACTGTTTTGCATCAGCATATAAACGACTTCTCAGAACAATTATCTCCTCTTTTTCTCGAATTAAATCCTGTAACACTTTCCAAGAACGTAATAACGCCTCATGTGCCACCTCAACCGTTGCTTTCCCGTCTTCTCCCTTACTCACCAAAAGACGATTATCTATTAATTGATAGAGAACCTCTCTTTGCATTTCCTCCTGTTCAAAACTCGATTTATCCGCCCTTCTGCTAACCGCTTTTTCCCCTTCTAAACTAATTAACTCTAGAAAAATTTCCTCTGCTGCTTTCCGTTGCTGTTCATCAAATTGACTATAAATTTTATCCGCTTGTTTTTCTAGCGCACCCGTTACCCCACCAATCTCTTGATAAGTCTTAATATTTAAAATCCGCTCTTGAATATGATCTTTTTCCCACAATAAATCTAATGTATATTGTAACAGAGGTAAAGAGCCGGCCTGTTCATAAAAATCGGCAATAATTTGATTAATTAATCCCTTTTCAAAGATTACCCCATTTCTCGCCGCCGGTTCAGCAATAGCTAATCTTAACTCACTTTCATCCATATCCGTTAACATCTTGCTATACTGATCATGGATTTTTCCTAAACTGGGATAAGGACTTAATTTATCTAAAAAATCCGCCCTCATCGTCATCACAATTTTAACTAAACTATCATTATTTTCAATTAATTTAATCAAACTTTTAATAAAAATATCCCTTTCTGTCTTCGGTGTACGAGTAAATAACTCCTCAAATTGGTCAATAAAAATAAACCATAAATCAGAATTATTTTTTAATCCTTCAACCACATTAATTAAAGTCTCTTCCTTAACAGCTTGTGCTAATTTCGCTTGGTATTGTTTATATCTATTTGCCAAAAGACAACCATAAAAAGACTCAAAGGGATTAACATCAGGAACAAAAGTTAAATTAACCAATCTATTTGCGCCAAAATCATCCTTTAACTTAGGAATTAAACCCGCTTGCACGAGAGAAGATTTACCGCTTCCTGACGCACCTAAAAGCAATAAAACATTCTTTTGCTTTAAATAATCGGTTAACTCAATAATCCAATTATCTCGCCCAAAAAACCTATCCTTATCATCTACTTCAAACTTCCTTAAACCCAAATAAGGTGAACCCGTAATTAAAGTTTGAGCCTGAATCTCAACTCCTGACTTTTGGGTAATAATATATTGATTGATTACACCGCCACTAATATCACCCGCAATTCCCTTAAATTCACCATCACCGCTAAGACCTTTAACATCACCTCCTATTTCTAAATAATAACTTTTATCAGTCATTTTTGCTACCCCAAAATTATTCTTTTCAAGTTAACTTTAAATTGCAGTTTTAGAATTAGCAATTTTTAAGGACTTCCTACTAAACCAAACAATTTAGCCAAACCGCCTAAAATCGTTACAATTAAAGCGACTAAAATCCCTCGACTGACAAACTCTTGATTCTCTAAGCGCTTTTCCACGCCATCAATTTTTCCCTCTAGACGCTTCTCGACACCATCGATTTTTTCCTCCAGACGCTTCTCGACACCATCAATTTTTTCCTCTAGACGCTTCTCTACACCATCAATTTTTTCCTCCAGACGCTTCTCGACACCATCAATTTTTTCCTCCAGAAGCTTAATTTCACCTTTAACTTCACTAAGTTCAATCTTAATATCAGTAACATCTTTTTGAAGATTATCTAACTTTTGATTGATTTGAATTAGAAAATCTTTAAGTTCTACCTCAACAGTAATTGACATAAATTTCCCTCCTAAATAATCCTCAACTAATTAATATTCTGACTAATATTTCCACCACTAATATCTCCTGCAATTCCCTTAAAAGTACCATCTCCCACCATTCCCTTAATATCACCACCAACATTAATATTATACTTACCTGCGTGCGGCAAATTCTTCAGGTTTTAATTGCTTAAGTAATGCTTCTGCTGTCTTAATAACCTCTGCATCTCTATCAATTTTTGCTTCAAGTAACTCTTCTTTGAGCAGTGTTTTTACCCCCTCTGAATCTGGTTTTTTCTCATGTTTATCGACGATATCACTATCATCTGTTTTACCTTTTTCTGCAAATTTCTTCTTAATCAACGCTTTTAAACCCTCATAAGCATCCTTAACGGCTGTTCCTGCCGTATCCTTAGCAGCAGCAACCGCACCAGCAGCCAACGCAGCGAGAATTAGAGAAATTGGTTCCATTGCCTGAGACTCCAAATTAGATATTGCTAACTCAATCTTAGATCAAAGCAAAGTATCTGACGCAATTATGGCGCAGGTATTGGGCGCGGATGGCTTGCTGAAAAGCTAATTCATTCAGTTGATTACGCTTCTGGGGACATTGGGAAGACGGGATCGAAGGTTCTTGATAGGGGGCAACTAATTTATTTTCGCTTTTACCAAGGGGTAAAGTTTTAATTCCACACTGGGGAACTACTTCCGGTGCAGAAGCATAGTAAATTCCTCCCGGATTTTGGGAAACTTTTCTGAGAGCGGGAGTTGTACTATAAACGTACTGAATGTTGCTGCCAAAATCGGCTTTTTCTAAAACCTGATCGATAAAAAATTCCACGGTTCCCCCATCTTCCTTGCGTCGGGAATAGGGAATAATGGCTAAATTAGGCCCGCCCACTTGCCGCCAATTGCTAATTTTTCCTGTATAAATATCTTTTAACTGGGTAATTGTTAGACCGGAAACCGGTAAATCGGGATGAACTGCGATCGCAATTCCATCGATAGCCACGGGAACCTCTTTTAAGGTCAATCCCCGTTGTTGAGCGCGTTGTATTTCCTCATCTTTGAGCGATCGAGATGCTTGGGAAAAAGCCAATTGATTCTCGATTAACATCCGAATAGTTACTAATTCTGTACGCAAATATTGCATCTAGAATTAGCTTTGTACGCTTTGACCCGTACTGGGTTAACTACGAACCTCTCTATCGGATTCCCGCTAAAGGCGGCCTCTCCGACTACCTTTCTTCCAATATTTAAGGAACCATTAATATCTGCTCCATAGAAATAACCCGACGAGCTTCTGAATAGTCCTCTTTTAATTCTCTTGCCTAAATAG
>NZ_JADEXI010000082.1:0-12325 GCF_015207185.1 Microcystis sp. LEGE 08355
CAGCAGCGCTTTGGGGAAGATATGGAAGACGAGGAAGGGGAAGGGCAAGAATAACGGTACAATGCTAAAAAAGATTAAATTACTTGGGAGATTTTCACCATGTCTGTGTTAGCTGTTGCTGCTTTAGCGGGTTATCTGATCGTTTTTACCGGAATTGCCCTCGGTCTCTTTTTCGGTCTGCGCTCCGCTAAAATTATCTAGTATATAAAAGCTGTAGTGATCGGTTTAACTGGTCACTATTGCCAATTCTAGGGGAAATAAAAAATGACTGTTATTCCCGACTTAAAAACTCTCTACGAAATTGATGATTCCCTCTGGTTAGAAGAAACTATAGAACTGCTCAAGGCTAAAAATTTTGAAGCGCTAGACTTAGAAAACTTAATCGAGGCGTTAGAAGACTTGGGAAACGAAAAAAAGTTTCGTGTTGCTAGTTTTTTACAGCAAATTATTCGTCATGCTTTGTTACTGCAATTTTGGACAAGGGAAAGAGAATATAATCAGGCTAATTGGCAAGCAGAGATAATAAGTTTTCAATATCAGTTACAGCGCTATTTAACCACAAATCTTCGTAAATATCTAGAACAGGAATTTGAGCAAATTTCCTTTGAGTCCCGGCAATACGTTCGTAAAAAAACTGATAATAAAGTCAACTTTCCCGATACTTGTCCCTACAGTTTAGAAGAACTTCTCGATCCTAATTGGCTACCATCTTACGAATAAAGGAGATAAAAAATGACTGTTATTCCCGACTTAAAAACTATCTACGAAATTGATGATTATCTCTGGTTAGAAGAAACCATCGAACTCTTAAAAGCGAAAAGATTTGACGCTTTAGATTTAGAAAACTTAATCGAGGAGTTAGAAGACTTGGGAAACGAGAAAAAGTTTCGTGCTGCTAGTTTTTTACAGCAAATAATCAGACATTGTTTATTATTACAATTTTGGACAAGGGAAAGAGAATATAATCAGGCTCATTGGCAAGCAGAACTGGTAAATTTTCAAGATCAATTAAATACCTACCTAACGGCAAGTTTACGCAAATATTTAGAACAAGAATTTGATAATATTTATCAGAAGGCACTCCGTTATGTGAGAAAAAAGACCAACAATCAAGTCAACTTTCCCAATACTTGTCCCTACAGTTTAGAAGAACTTCTCGATCCTAATTGGCTACCATCTTACGAATAAAGGAGATAAAAATGACTGTTATTCCCGACTTAAAAACTCTCTACGAAATTGATGATTCTCTCTGGTTAGAAGAAACTATCAAACTCTTAAAAGCAAAAAGATTTCAAGCTTTAGATTTAGAAAACTTAATCGAGGAGTTAGAAGACTTGGGAAACGAGAAAAAGTTTCGTGTTGCTAGTTTATTAGAGCAAATTATTAGATATTTCTTACTCCTACAGTTTTGGACGGAGGAAAGAGCATATAATCAGGAACACTGGGAGTTAGAAATAGTCAACTTTCAAATTCAGCTAAAAAGACGCTTAACCACCAATCTCCGTAATTATTTACAAAATGAGTTAACTAACATTTATGAAGATGCAGTTGTCTTTGTGCGGAAAAAGACCAACAATCAAGTCAACTTTCCCAATACTTGTCCCTACAGTTTAGAAGAACTTCTCGATCCTAATTGGCTACCATCTTATCATCAAGGAGATAAAAAATGACTGTTATTCCAGACTTAAAAACTCTCTACGAAATTGATAATTCTCTCTGGTTAGAAGAAACCATAGAACTCTTGAAGAATAAAAGATATGAAGCTTTAGACTTAGAAAACTTAATCGAGGAGTTAGAAGATTTGGGAAACGAAAAAAAGTTTCGTGTTGCTAGTTTATTAGAGCAAATTATTAGACATTGTTTACTCCTACAATTTTGGCAAGATGAAAGAACATATAATCGTAGTCATTGGCGCTCAGAAATTGTCAATTTCAAAAACCAGATCAACACTTATTTAACGACTAATCTCCGCAATTATCTCACTCAAGAATTACCTCTTATTTACCAGAAAGCCTTAAATTATGTTAGAGAAAAAACCGATAATCAAGTTAGTTTTCCTCAGAAATGTCCCTACAGTTTAGAAAATCTGATCGCTCTCGACTGGTTTCCTCCAGAAAATGAATAAAGGAAAAAATGAAATGCTGAAAAAGTTTCTACGTTGGCTGATTATTGGGGGAACCTTATTTTTTGTTCTCAGTAATCTTAAAAATAACTGGGATAACATCACCTCAGTTAGAATTGAAAATCACGGTTGGTTATTTCTTTTCTTGGCATTTGTAACCACAGTTATCGCTCAAATTTGGGCAGGATGGGTGTGGATATGGATACTAAAAAGCTATCAACAACCGATTAAAACCTCCACAGGAATTGGCATCTATATGATTACCAATTTAGGAAAATATCTACCTGGTAATATTGGCCACTTTTATGCTCGAATTGTGGCAATTAATAAAGCAGGAAGTGATTGGGGAACTGCTAGTTTAAGCGTTTTATTAGAACTTTTATTGCTGGTGTGTGCAGCCTTAGCCATAGCAGTTATTGGTAGTGGTTTAGGTTGGATGAAATCTAGCTCAAGTCTAAGGATACAGATATTAGTTTTAGGATTAATTTTAATCAGCATTCATCCCAAATTTTTAAATTATCCTCTCAAAATACTTAGCCAAAAGAAAAAGATTGCTCAAGAACCTGTTTATCTAACTAAATATCCTCTCATCCCTCTCTTGGGTGAAACTGGATTTTTATTGTGGCGCGGTGCGGGTTTTATTTTAGCTTGGATGGTATTAAAAATGATTACCCCCGCTCAGATATTACCCCTCTTAGGAACCTTTAGTTTTGCTTGGTTATTGGGTTTAGTTGTCCCCGGAGCGCCGGGGGGATTAGGAGTATTTGAAGCTACAGCGATCGCACTTTTAGACACAGAAAAATTTCCCGCCGCTAACGTACTTGTCACCGTTGCTATCTATCGTTTAATTAGCATTCTCTCTGAAGTCATTGCCGCTGGAATCGGGACAAAATTAGTTAAAGATAAAGCCAAGTTTTTTAGTTAGCTTAAGAATATTATTCGGGTGTGTTAGCCCAATGTAACGCACCCAGAAGAAAAGTTTTGATCATTGTTAAGCGAAGAGAATTTTCTCAACTCCTAAAATCTATCTCCTGACTTGAAAGAGAGTGTGGGGTGTGGGGTGTAGGGAAGGAAACCTCTTTCATCTGTGGGGGTGAAAATTTTTTCATCGGGACTGACTCCTAAATTCTGATGTAATATTATACCATTTTTCTTTATTTGCGTCACAACGAATGCAGGCCTGGCAAGCATTCGAGCGTGGATGTCTGTCATGGATTTAGAAATTTGGTATTAGGATCAATAACCAGCAAAAATATGGATACTCCCACCTAGAGAGGCCGAAAAAATGACGATTGCCAAAAGCGACGAAACTGCCACCTCTCCGGCACTGATAGAAGAAGATTTCGAGGACTTCTGGGAACCCACCCCACCCCCCACAGACTTAATTTTTGATGATGGTGAACCCTTGGAAAGCAACCGACACCGCATTGCCATGAATGTGCTGATTCGCTCCCTACAGGAAGGTTATGGTGAGCGAGACGACTTCTACACGGGTGGCAATATGTTTATTTATTTCAGCCGCGAACAGGCGAAAAATCGCGATTTTCGCGGGCCCGATTTCTTCGCTGTCCTCAATGTCGATGGCAGCAGAGAGCGACAGGGTTGGGTAATTTGGGAAGAAGAGGGACGTTATCCTGATGTTATCGTGGAATTAACCTCTCCTAGTACCGCTAAGACTGATAAAGTGCGAAAAAAAGCCATTTATGAGAGAACCTTCCGCACGCCGGATTATTTCATCTACGATCCTTTTGATGGCAATTCTTTACAAGGATGGCATTTAGGGGCCGACCAACGTTACCATTCTTTAGAACGAAACGAGCGCGGCTGGTTATGGTGCGAAACCTTAGGCTATTGGTTGGGAACTTGGGAGGGTACTATTGACCGAGAAACGGCAATTTGGGCCAGATTTTATGACCCAGAAGGCAATTTAATCCCCTTGCCAGAAGAAGCAGCACAGGAGCAAGCGGCTGCAGCACAAGAGCAGGCGGCTGCAGCACAAGAGCAGGCGGCTGCAGCACAAGAGCAAGCGGCTGCAGCACAAGAGCAAGCGGCTGCAGCACAGGAGCAATTAAATGCTACTCAGCAAGCTCTGGAAGCGGAAAGACAGCGTTCTCAACGGCTGGCGGCTCGTTTGCGAGAAATGGGGATAGACTTGTAGTACAAGTGTAACGAATGTTCGGGGTGGGGAGATGGGGAAATGACCTGATGGGGAGCTTTTTGCCTGACTGACGAGCAGATTTTCAACACAATCAGTGGTCGTGCCAAATTAATTTCCTAAACCTTGAGGAGAAATTCTGTCAACTTCGATCAAAAGCCGCGTAAATTCTGTATTTTCTCTGGAAGTCTTATACATGGCTTTTAAAATTGTGATCGTAGCAGTAGGCTAATTCAGATCAATTAAACTTCTTCCTCACTCCCGACTTTGTTAGTATCATGAAACCTAACTCTGGCCGTAAACGGTTATTATCCCTGATATCTGCTGTTTCCTGTAGTTCCCTCTTGATTTTATCCCCTCTAGCCCAGAGAGCGCAAGCAGACGATATTACGGATGCCCTAGAAGCGGTAATTGAATATACGGCTCAATTACACCAGATCAATTTTAAGTATTTGTTAAGCAATGGCCCGATAACCACTCC
The DNA here is from genome assembly GCF_015207185.1 of Microcystis sp. LEGE 08355. Taxonomy (NCBI): domain Bacteria; kingdom Bacillati; phylum Cyanobacteriota; class Cyanophyceae; order Chroococcales; family Microcystaceae; genus Microcystis; species Microcystis sp. LEGE 08355. The sequence goes on from NZ_JADEXI010000082.1 coordinate 4,759, forward strand.
CTGCGGTGTAATTTCCCTAGCGGCCTTCTGCACTGTAGATAATACAGTCTATGTCAATCTCAAGCAAGTCACTCGCATTAGCGATAATCCCCTATTTCCCCTTTACGCCGTCGCTCACGAGGCTGCTCACGCTGTTCAGTGGAATCGGGGTATCGGTGGCATCGATGAAGGTGGAATGAGCATCGGCATTGAATTACAGGCCGATTGTCTAGCGGGAGATACCCTTTCCTGGTTATTTACCGAAGCGAGAGGTTTATCCAAACAGGATTATATAATAGCGGGAAAACTTCTAGCGGAAGCGGCTTCGGAAGTGGGCGATTTTGAAGCTCCTAATCGCTCCCACGGTACACCACAACAGCGAGGTGATTCGGTCCTGCAAGGATTCTATGGGGAAAATCATGAAACTTGTATGCGTTAGCTAACACTCAAGGCTGTATTTCCCCTAGAATGCCTAAAAAAGCCTAAAAAACTACTGTAACCCTAACCAAGATAACAGACCTTGGCCAGTGAGATACTCGATCAACAGGGTGATCACAAAACCAATCATAGCAGCCCTACCGTTGAGGCGCTCGGCATAGTCATTAAAGCCAAATTTGGGGTCTTCTAATTTGGGGGTTTGAGTCGGTTGTGGTTCAGTCATGATCTTTACAGGCTGTTTACATTTCTTTACTATTCTAGCGGAGTTAGAACTTAGGGTGTAACTAATTTCTAACTCCTCTCTATTTGCCCTAATCTCGACCGTTAAGAGCGATTAAAAGGCGCAGAATAAAGATAAATAGGTTGATATAGGTCAAATACATCGATAAAGCAGCACTAAGATACTGTTCATCTCTGTAGGTACGGGGCAAGATGTAAAAGTCCACCACTGCCGAACCAGCAAACAAGAAAACCCCGATGCCAGAAATGGCGATTTCTAACCAGGTGGGAGTAGCGCCACCAAAGATAGAGAAAATTAGCTGACCAATGAGAACAATAAAGAGAGCGAGAATACCGATGCTAACGGTCTCAAGCAAGTCACTCGCATTAGCGATAATCCCCTATTTCCCCTTTACGCCGTCGCTCACGAGGCTGCTCACGCTGTTCAGTGGAATCGGGGTATCGGTGGCATCGATGAAGGTGGAATGAGCATCGGCATTGAATTACAGGCCGATTGTCTAGCGGGAGATACCCTTTCCTGGTTATTTACCGAAGCGAGAGGTTTATCCAAACAGGATTATATAATAGCGGGAAAACTTCTAGCGGAAGCGGCTTCGGAAGTGGGCGATTTTGAAGCTCCTAATCGCTCCCACGGTACACCACAACAGCGAGGTGATTCGGTCCTGCAAGGATTCTATGGGGAAAATCATGAAACTTGTATGCGTTAGCTAACACTCAAGGCTGTATTTCCCCTAGAATGCCTAAAAAAGCCTAAAAAACTACTGTAACCCTAACCAAGATAACAGACCTTGGCCAGTGAGATACTCGATCAACAGGGTGATCACAAAACCAATCATAGCAGCCCTACCGTTGAGGCGCTCGGCATAGTCATTAAAGCCAAATTTGGGGTCTTCTAATTTGGGGGTTTGAGTCGGTTGTGGTTCAGTCATGATCTTTACAGGCTGTTTACATTTCTTTACTATTCTAGCGGAGTTAGAACTTAGGGTGTAACTAATTTCTAACTCCTCTCTATTTGCCCTAATCTCGACCGTTAAGAGCGATTAAAAGGCGCAGAATAAAGATAAATAGGTTGATATAGGTCAAATACATCGATAAAGCAGCACTAAGATACTGTTCATCTCTGTAGGTACGGGGCAAGATGTAAAAGTCCACCACTGCCGAACCAGCAAACAAGAAAACCCCGATGCCAGAAATGGCGATTTCTAACCAGGTGGGAGTAGCGCCACCAAAGATAGAGAAAATTAGCTGACCAATGAGAACAATAAAGAGAGCGAGAATACCGATGCTAACGGTTTGAGTCAGGGCTAAACCATCTTTTTCCGACAGATTCGAGCCGATATTCCGTCCCAAGACAAAAGCGATGCCGCAACCGAGGGCAGCAATTGCCACTCCTCGCAAACCAACACCGGAAGTACCTAAGGCCACATAGACGATTCCACTGAGAGTATAGCCAGAAAGAAGACTATAGAGAGTCAGCAGGGGCAGAGCAGTGCCTGTATTGCCTCTTTCCGCAGTATTACGGGCGACAAAAAATAAAATAATCTCGGCAATCAGAGCGACAAAGAAAGTCGGGAAGAAAATCTGGGGATAGGATTGGATCACACCTAAACCGCCATAGGTTCCCACCGCAGTCAAAATTAGACCGCCACCGAGATAGGGCAGGGCCTTGGGGATAACATTAGGGCCGATAAGTGCTTGGCTTTTAGCCTCGCGTAAAGCTTGACGAAAATTACTGGTATTACTCATGGTGACTAGGTTCGAGATACTTGTCTCAATCAATCTTGTTAAACAGAAACTATTCTTGATTAGTTCGTCAAGAATGCCGAATAGTTGGCCGAGAAGAAAGAAAGTTTTCCCCTCCAGCACAATCACCTCTTGATTGTAACGAAAAGACTGGTGATCGAGCTAAGTAGGTAGGTGTTAAAAATTGTCAGATACCCCCCTTATCAAGGGTGGATTAAGGGGGGATCGGCACCCCCCTTATCAAGGGGGGCGGGGGGGATCGAACTCAAAATCTATTTTCTACCCCTCTTGACGGATATAGTTACGGTAAACAGAAGCCCAATTCAAGCCGATTATGTCCCATAAACTGGATATTTCCTGTTTTTATTAACTACAATCTTCAGAGTATCCCCTGACCTAAAGCCAAACCTGTCACCAACATTCCTAACACTAGAAAAGGCTGGGCACTGGCTTGATATTTGACATCATTTTTGAGCGGATCCCGCAGAAAATACATATCTTGGAAAGTGATCTGGGGGATAATTAATAACAGTAAAATAGCGGCATAAAGATTCTGATGAATACTAATCAGATAGCCAGCAATTCCTGCTTGAAAAACATCGATCATAATCACACAAATCCAAGCGGCAGTGGTAATTCCGAACATGACTGGCAAGGATTTTAAGCCTAATTTTTCGTCACCCTCCACACTTTTAAAGTCGTTAACTACAGCAATGCCTAAACCCGCCAGACTATAGATGAGGGTTAGGATCATAATTGTCCAATTTAACTGACCAAAAAGGGCGTGACCTGCCCACCAAGGTAAGGCTATATAACTAGCACCGAGGGCATAATTTCCCAGCCAACCATTTTGTTTTAATTTTAAAGGCGGTGCTGAATAAATATAGGCAATAAAAGAACCAAATAGGGTTAAACAGAGCATGATCGGGAAATCATGACCAGCCCAGCGATCGAGAAGATAAGATATTCCTAACCCACCCACTAATAAAACCAAAATCTGGCCGACTACTTGCGGAATAGAAATTACCCCCGAAGGAATCGGACGATAGGGTTCATTAATTGCATCGATTTCTCGATCGTAAAAATCATTTAAAGTTTGGGTATAACCGGTCATCAACGGACCGGAAAGTAACATACAGGTGGCCGCTTTTAAGACATCTTCTAAAGACCAAGTATAATTCCCCGATGAAGCAGCCCCACAGACAACCCCCCAAATTAGAGGAATCCAAGTGATCGGCTTCATCAATTGTAAGCGGATTTTCCAGAGGGAGGTTTCTGCCGATGAGGCCCCTTTCATGCCCAATAATTGGCGAGTTTTGGCCCCTCGCTCGTCCTTGTTTTCTATCTCTGTGTTCGACATAATCCCTTAAAAAGAAATAATTAAGTAACCGTCTTGGAATTTTGCCCCTTTTACCGCTCGTCCGGTTAGAGGCGGTGGTACATCAATATTACGCCGTTGATCCCCGGCTTCGATGGTTAATTCTGGACCCGATTGCGTCAGTTTTACCTGTTTTTTCTCGAATCCGGGTAAATAAACCTTGACCTGAGCGGCTGCCGTATCGATTATTAACGGTTTGGGCGGCTGCACGGTGAGAAAATTGGGTAACTCGGCGATTAACTCCTGCCAATCTTCTCCTTGACGGTAGGGTAAAATCGCAGCCGGCAGCGGGGCAAAATCCTCCGTAGCACTCTGACAGCGATTAAAAATCACTCCCCCCACATTTAAACCGATTTGCTGCGCCCCACCCCAAAGATATTTGGCATCTGCGATCGCAATTGGATCATCATTGGTGACTAGATAGGCTAAAACTCGCCGAGGATCGGCTAAAGCGGAGCGTCCCTCGTCTAAAATGTTATTATCGGCCTTCTTCCCTAAACCGTCGGGATTAAAGGAGAAATTCAGCACAGCAGCGGCAATCGGTTGGAAAAAGGGAGAAAGGGTGCGACCGATCTCAGAATCGCTGAAAACCTGCCGAAAACGCCGTGAATACCAGCTGCCCACCTCTGGAATCCCTAACCTTCGCAGACTGTTGATATCTCCGCTGCCGTCGTAGATGATGACATCGTAATTTCCGCTTTTATCCTGTTCGCGCAGGAAATTTAAGGCTAGAGCTTGGTCCATTCCGGGTAAAACGCCCAACTCTTGACCATAAACATTTTTCAAGGTGGGAGAACGCAAATACTGCTTTTCTAATTCCTTGACTTCTTCCCAACTTTTTTCTAGTAACTGAGTACTACTAAGCTGGATAACCGAGAGATTGGGGGCAATTTCCGTGACGGAGGAGCTAGGGGAGGCCTTGAGGAGTAATCCCCAAGCGGGGCTAGGATCTTGACCGATCAAGAGAACTTTTGACCCCAGACCAGCCATTTTCTTTGCCGAAGCGATCGCTATTGTACTGCGACCGCTGCCCCCCTTGCCCAAAAAGGTCAAAATTAAGGACATAATTAATTCCTAAGCGTTATATTTAGATGAGTTTGAGTTCATCTTCAAAAAACCAAGTAGCGGTCTTATCATCGAACTGGACAACAGCACCAACACCGCTGCCATCGGTCATCTTAAAATTTTTGATGACACCCACTTTACCCAATTTACCCGCTACATCTGAGTTAACGCGGTCTCTTAAGCGACAGACCTTGACTTTTTGCCCGATTTCCATTACTTCCACAGTTTTAATAAGACGATAATTCAATAAACCAATCCTAAGTTTAATATAAATTCGTGTCAGATAAACCCCCCAATGCTCTTCAGTTATCGGTCTTTCTCAGATCATCTGCACTTAGCGATCATATATACTAAGTAGTTGGACAAAATCAACTTCTTGGTTAGGATGGGCAAGAGGCAAGAGGCAATAGGCAATAGGCAGTTAGATAAGTAGCTGGTTATAATTGAATTAAAAATGGATTTTAGGTTCGATCCCCCCTGCCCCCCTTGATAAGGGGGGTGCCGATAGGCGGGGGGATCTACCCTTAATAAGGGGGGCATCTGAAAGTTTTCAATACCTACCTATGTGCAATTAATTGTGTCTAGCTACTCAAAAAAAAGGGTTTTATTTGGTTTCTGGGGCAGGATTTTGCAGATTTTCTAGTTGTTCTCTTTGTTTGCGTTTAAACTCCTCGGCCGCGTCGTTGATATTATTGAGGGTGTCTTCCTGAAATTCCGCTCCGTCCCGGCTACGGCGAAAATTACTATTATGAATCAAGTCTAGAGGATTAAAACCACCGAGACTATCCCTGCCATCGGAACTACGTTCATTTTTTTGATAATCCGGCTGACTGGGGTTCAAGCTTTGAGCTAACACTTGCGGATTAAAACCAGCCCCGACCAATAAAATAGTAGCTAGGAATAAAGACGATTTGATCAACATTTTTTGAGTATTCATAATCTGACTAACTCCTCAGAAAATTAAGTGGGTAGCTGTTAAAAGTTGTCAGCCCCCCCCTTATCAAGGGGGGCAGGGGGAATCAGAGGCAAAATCTATCTTCAATTTAATTATAACTACTTACTTGTCTAGTTTTTGGTGGTGAGAAAGTTGCAGGCTTTTCAGTGAAAGTAACCTGATAACTGGTAACTGATAACTGATAACTGATGACTGATAACTGATTTAAGCAAAACGACGACGAAGTAAGGGCTGAATTGCTAAAAGGATTAGCAGATCAAAAGCTAAGAGCAGGGCTAAAACTGTCAAGAAATTGAGGTCAAGCCAAGGGGTTTGTAAGACTATGCTATCAAAAGACCAGTGCTGATTGAAATAAATATAACGGATCGGTTCGATCGCATAGGTGAGAGGGTTGAGACTAGCGATTACTTGTAACCAATCTGCCATAAAGTTTAAGGGAGCGAGGGCGGTACTGGCAAATAAAAGCGGTAAATTGGTGACGAAAATGACGGCGATTAATTCGATATGTCCGGGGAGAGCAAAGGTTAAACTGAGACTTAAGGCAGTCATCCCCAAAACGATCAGAAACACAATCAAAGCGATCGCACCTAATCCGGCTAAACTGGGCAATCCGGCCCCTAAAAAGGCACTAGCGGCCACGATCGAGGCGGTTTGGATGAAACTGAGGGCGATAATATAGATGGTAGAAGCGGCCACGATCGAGTAACGAGTGGTTAAAGGTGCCACCAAGAGACGGTTAAGGAAGCCAAATTCTCGATCGAACATTACCGGCAAACCAGCATTGAGGGCCCCAGAAAAAGCGGTAAAGACAATCACCCCGGGGGCGAGAAATTTAGCATAACTGAGATCGTTGCCGAATAGACCCTGGGGAGCCTTATAAAACAATGCCCCAAATAAAATCAGCCACATAAAGGGCTGAATTACCCCCGCGATTAGGGTTGAAGGACGACGTTGTAATTGGATGAACAGACGTTTAGTCATGGCCAGAGTTTCTTGCAGAAATTCCCCTAGCACATTTCCCCCATCGTCCACCGTTGCTGCTCTAGTGGGATTGGGGGCTAAACTAGCTTTTAAGGAAGAAGGTGTGATGGTTTGGCTCATGAAATATTTACCTCTAATGCAGTCTCAACGAGTAATTTAGATAGTCAACAGTTTATAAGTGATCAGATGGCTCTCTTGGGGTCCCGGTGATCAGCAAATCCTCTCGAAGAAAAGGCTGACACCCTACCACTTCTCCAATATACAAGGGGCGCAAGCCCTGGGGGAAAGAAATGTAAATATTTATTAAATTGTAGCTTTTAATACAATGTGCGTGGGAAAAGTGTGTATGATGCCGTCGGCTCTCTATTCCTGTTTAGTTCTAAAAATGAAAAATCTAATTTTAGCGGCGCTGAGTCAAAAATCTCTCTCAGTTGGTATTGTGGCATCAGCCGTTTTCTTCGGTACTACTAGCCACGCCTTGGCCAGCGTTCTGATTGCCGGAGCTGCCGATCCGAGCTACCTCAACGACGTTCAGGCAAAAATTGCTGGAACTGGCCTGATTTCTGGGAGCGTAGATATACTGCCCACATTCCGCACCCTCAACTGTCACATAAGCTGTCCCCCTCCAGAGACTTGAGTAAAAATACTTATCTGGTGAAGATTTTCTCGGTGGCCGCTAGGGGGATATTGAGACCCCTAATTATGAAAAAATAGGAATTGTTGGAAAACTTAGGCAGTGGGCTGTTCGACCATGAATCAATCAACAGAAATTGAAGTCAAAAATCTAG
>NZ_JADEXI010000083.1:0-12186 GCF_015207185.1 Microcystis sp. LEGE 08355
GATGGATTGACTTCAAGGGGTGACAAAACTTAAGCACTACTCGAACATCTCGACGCTAGATGTTAAGTCTGATTGCCCAGCCATTCTCAACAAGCACTGTTTATTGCGAATGACCGGGGGAACCCTGAATTTTTCGACTTAGTTGCCGGCAGCTTGCCGCCAACTCACTCCTCTAGATAAGTATTTTGACTCAGGCATCTTCCTCTTTCGAGACGTTGTGACACTTAGGGTGCGGAATGTGGGTAATAAATTCTTGACTATTCCACATTTTTAACAATTCTTGTTGATACATTGATGCCCATTCAACGACCATTTTTGTTGCTCTATTGGGTAAATCACCTTCAATAATTTCTAGAGTTTCAGAGCAATGTATCTATATCACCAAACATTCCTGTAATGTAAGCTTCAAGTGCTTGCCGTCCCTCAATGTTGGGACATATTTGGATGGCCGCAATCGCTTGCTCTCGTTCCTTCAAAGCCGCCCAAATTAGAAAGCTACGGGTATCAATTTGATCCAGAATGTCTTTGATTCGATTTTCCCTGGAAGCAATTTCATTTGCCATCACAATTGAGTGAAGTTCGTCCCGTCTAGGATGATTTACCTGCAAACCATACAACAGGGGAAGCGTTACTTTTCCCTGTTGCAAATCTGTTACCCCTTTCGGCTGCCAGATTGACTCCATGTCATTAAAGATTTGTAGGGCAAATCCCAGGTGATGACCAAAAACTCCACAGGACTGAATTAACTTAGGATCATCTGTTCCCGTCATAGCTCCCATTGCACAAGCAGTTGTCACGAAGCAAGCACTTTTCATTTCAACCGTTAACCAGTAGTCTTCGATCGTCCTGGTAGCCCCTGCTAAGTCTCTATCCTGACCTGCGGCAATGCGGAAAAAGGCATCAATACAATACTGGTTAACTTGACGAAATAACTCAGAAGAAAGAGGAGCCTTGCTCAGGATTTCAAAAGAAAGAATATGAATTGCAGAAGCATAGTTCCAGGCTCTTGGTATTCCTACTAATTGCCATAAGTCTTCTGCCTTATCCTGGTCTGCTAAATCATCAAAAATTCGTAAACAAACCCCAAGGGCAATCAGAGCAGCCGTTACATGAACTGCATTTTTGGGGTTACCATTGACCGCTTTGCAAGCAACTAACGGCAGTGCTGCTTCTGGAAGCATGGGTTCTTCAAACAATTTACCCAAAACTTGCCTCAGTCCCTCCCAATACTCTGGAATTGAGTCTTGTAGGACTTCTCTAATTTCAGGATAGAGAGACTTTAACCAATACATAAATAACACCTGTAATCATCAGTTAGTACTAAATAACCAACTGTGGGGAGGTAGAGATACTACCCAATCACTTAAAACACTGCCAACAAAGACGCTATACTTCTTAGCTTCAGGGGAGGGGTCAATTTCCAGTCTGGCACGAATAGAGATCAGTTTATTCTTCAATTCTGAAACGCCATGGTTCCAATCCCACCATCCATCTTTAGTATTCAAAGGAATCTTACGGGCTTCTCCCGGAGACAAAACAAAGAAATAGGGACCATTTTTAGTCCAATCGCGCGATGTACGCTTAATGACTTGAGTCTGTTTATCTGAATCTTCTCTTAGAAGCAAGGAGATAGAGTACCATCCCCAAGAATTCTCTAATTCCCAAAGTCTTACTTCTTTGGAGGAGGTATTTAAGATTTTTACCTCCAGAGAATTAGAGTGAAGTGTTAATTCGAGGTGCATTTCGTTTCCTAATTCTTTTGAATTACTTGTCAGACCATAAGTATTTTGGCACTCTATCTCCGCAATACCTATCAAACAAAAAGGTAGCAGTAGGGAGAAATAAAAGGGAAGCAAGCGCATTTTAGTATTTCTGAGAGTTGCTCTAATCACCCTTATCACTTCCAATCAACTGTCACTGAAGCAGTACTTCCAATCTGCCTATCTCCATTGCAAGTGTCGATCACCTTTAATTCAAAATCCCACTTACCTGTCTTGGCACCTGAGCCATCTCTTGGCGTATCTTGCCCTACGAATTTGGAACCGTTAGGGCAATCATAGCTGCCTAAACTGTCCTCATAGTGATTAATGCTGATGCACTCAGCGTGTACTCCTGAACGATGACCGTATCGCTTACCAACACTATCACGATCTTCGTACCAGGTGTTCGCAGAATAACTACTGGCCGGCATAAATCCTGGATTCCTTGGACGGTCTGCATCGCTTGTCCACTTAATGTACTGTCTGATCTCACAACAGGATGCGTAGATCCCATTACTCGGATCATGTTCAAATTCGGCAGACATGTCGAAACGTGCAGATTTCGAGCCATCAGAATTTTTTGTTGCTGCAATGGTTCCGCTAGGCGTATACGTTGGACCACTCTTGACCTGCCCTCGACGGGTTGCAGTTCCCCTGGAGGGAGTACATCCTGGAATACATCTTCTTATAGTTTTTGAACTATCTTGCTGGCGAACTGCTGTAGACTCAGATTCTAAAAGCTTTTGCTGTTGAATAGCAACTTTGCCCTGGGAGTTTGCCCGTTGGAACTGGAGAATTGCATTGCGGTAGATGGAGGAATTTTTTTCAGCACTGGCTTCTGAAGCTTGAAGATGCTTTAAAACCCCACTTTCTGGCGTGATACCTGCAAGGATTGGAACCATCTGTAGTGTGACTGTTCCACGCTCTTGTTTCTCAGCATCACAGTTTGTGCAGCCACAGCCTTCCTTGGTCTCGTCTAACCCCTCCTCTTGTTCAGATCCCGCTTTTCGACTGATCAGAGAAGAGCTTGCTAAAGCTTGTTTGGACTCTTCCTCTTCACCCATTTGCTGCTTTGCCAATTCTCCGGCGGGACATTGCAGAGGCTCTTCCTCTTCCTCCATCTGTCGCTGGGCCAATCCCTCTCCTGTAGCAGTTGCTAACTGTTCCATCTGCATCACGGCTTTTGCCACCTGGTCGGCTTCTCGCTCATAAGCATCATCCGGTTGACCAATCACCAGTTTTCCCCGCACAGTTCCCGTTTGCTGCACCACATGGGTCAACTCATGGGCCAGTAATTCCTTGCCACTGGAACTACCGGGATTGTATTCCCCTTGGCGGAAAAAGATGTCTTGTCCTGTAGTGAAGGCACGAGCACTGAGGGATTGATTGAGGGCATCAGCCGTGCTGTCGGTATGGACGCGCACCCCACTGAAATTGGTGCCAAAAGCGGATTCCATTTGCCGCTGGATGCCAGAATCGAGTGATCGCCCCCCACCACGGGCTTGTTCAATTGCTGCTTCCACTTCTGGCGTGGCTTCGGCTTCTCCCTCCCCTTGGCGTGACAGTTCCATCACCCGCTGCACATAGCGATTGCCGTACTGCCGTTGCATCTGGAGCATCAGTTGGCGGCCGCGGGCGGGGTAGTCTGAGGTAGCCCGACTGAGCAAGTCAGCATGAACTTTGGCAGAGGGAGCACTGCCAATCCGACTGATGACCTGTGTTAGGGGGTCTTGTTGGGTTGCCAGAACCTCTTCTTGGGCAGTCGCCCTCTGTGCTTCCCGTTCCTTGGTCGGCTGGGAGTGCTGGGATTTGGTGTCGGGGGTCGATTGGCGATCACGCATGGCACACCTCTTATCAAAAGTAGGCTGACAGTTTCTCCAAGGGAATGAAAATTCTCCTCATGCCCTCTGGCTACTATTCTAGTATTCTAGCACAAAGACGATCATTCCCAGTCTTGGTCATCATTAGCTTAACTACTTATACCAAATTTCTAAATCCATGACAGACATCCACGCTCGAATGCTTGCCAGGCCTGCATTCGTTGTGACGCAAATAAAGAAAAATGGTATTACGCTACCGCTAACCCATCCTACAAATAATTGTGCCTCCCTACTTAGCAATTCTTTAAACACAAACTACCTATCAGATTTTGGAAAATTAGTATAACAAAAGTAACTAAAGGGAAAGCCAAATTTGATTAGGGAGTTGCCAGAAATTGACCGAGAGATAATTCGGCATTAACTAAAGACTTCAACGGGATTAATTTGACAGCACAAGCTTTTAATTCTGGTTGCAGGGAAATCGGACAAGCGGCCGGATGGGTGAGACTATTGGCCTCAGAATTTTCTGCCCATAGGGCCCCCCAGTGCATCGGCACAAAGACACAATTAGGAGCAATTGCTTTGGTAATTAAAGCGGGAAAACGGGCAGAACCGCGACGAGAACGCACCTCCACCCATTCCCCAGCTTCTATGCCCAATTTTGCCGCATCTTGGGGATGAATTTCCAGAAAAGGTGCGGGGTGCATTTTGACAATTTTCTCGATGCGGCCGGTGCGAGTTTGGGTGTGCCAGTGACCGTACAAACGCCCCACGGTCAACACTAGGGGATAATCATCGTCTGGGGGTTCCGCTAGACCTTTACTGTGGTAGGCGGCGAAAACAGCACGTCCATCGGCAGTATTAAATTTTCCATCGGTATAAAGGCGTTTTGCGGCTGTTTTTGGGCTTTTATCGTCATCTTTAACTAAATTCCCTAGTAATTCCCCAGAATTAGCGGTTTTAGGGGCGGAAATTTCATCGATGGAATTGGGCCACTGGAGGGGGGTCTCGGCCAGGCGATCATAATTAATCCCTGTCATATCACAAGGACGTTTATATGTCAAGCCGGCAAACTCGGAATATACCTCGGCCGAATCCTGAAAATTAAATTGTGCCTGAAAACCCAAACGGCGACCAACTTCGGCAAAAATTTGCCAGTCGGCCCGAGCTTGTCCCACGGGAGGGCGAAAAGCTTTATTTAACGTCACCATACGCTCAGAATTGGTCATTGTTCCCGTTTTTTCGCCCCATTGGGCCGCTGGCAGTAATAAATGGGCGTAGGCGCTGGTTTCCGTGGGATAGTAGGCATCCTGATAGACAGTAAAAGGTGATTTTAACAGGGCCGCCTTGGTACGTTCTAGATCAGGCATACTAACGGCTGGATTAGTAGCGGCAATCCAAAGAAGTTTGACATCTCCCGTCTCCAAACCGGTAATCATACTCCAAGCATCGCGACCGGGGACGGGAGAAATCCGACCGGCGGGTAAACCCCAAGCTTGTTCCACTTCGGCCCGGTGTTGGGGATTTTTGACGGAACGATAACCGGGGAGAAGATGGCAGAGGCCGCCGGCTTCCCGTCCTCCCATGGCGTTGGGTTGTCCGGTTAGGGAAAAAGGACCAGCCCCTGGTTTACCGATATTAGCCGTCATTAGGTGTAAATTGATTAAAGTGCGGGCTTTGGCCGTGCCTTCGCTGGATTGATTGATACCCATCGACCAAAGGGAAAGCACTCTTTTCGATTCGGCCCAGTAGCGGGCAGCCTTTTCTAAATCGTCGATGGGGATACCGCATTTACGCGCGACGATTTCGGGGGGATAATGGCGGATAATTTCGGCGTATTTGGGGAAATCCCTGCTGCATTTATCGATAAAATAGGTATCGATCGCACCCCAATTCAGTAACAGGTGAGCAATACCGTTAAATAGGTCAATATCAGTCCCCGGGTTAATGGCGAGGTGGAGATTAGCGGCCTCGGCGGTTTTGGTTCTGCGGGGATCAACGACGATTAATTTCGCTTGTTGGTTACGTTTGAGATACTTGTGCAGACGGTTAAAGATGATGGGGTGACATTCGGCCGTATTTGTCCCCACCAGAAAGGCACAATCGGTTAATTCTAGGTCATCGTAACAGCAGGGGGGACCGTCGGAACCGAAACTGTCCAGATAAGCGGCCACGGCCGAAGACATACAGAGACGGGAATTAGCATCAAAGTTATTGACTCCCAGACAACCCTTGACCAGTTTTTGGGCGATGTAGTAATCTTCGGTGTGAAATTGTCCCGAACCGTATAGACAGATACTTTCCTTTTCCCCCTGAGCGATTAGAGTTTGGATACGGTTAACGATGCGATCGAGGGCTTCTTCCCAAGTACAAGGACGAAATTGACCTTGCAGGGAATCGCGGATCATCGGGGTTTTGAGGCGATTTTTATCGATTGATTCCGCTACGGTAGCCCCTTTAACACAGATCATACCCTGACTGGAGGGGTGGGACTTGTCCCCAAAGACTTTCCCTGCTTGTCCGGCCGACGCGGGGGGGGTGACTGTCAAACCACAACCTACTCCACAGTAAGGACATTGGGTTTTTGTAGATTCAGTCATAAGCAGTTGGTCTGATTGGTGGCGCTATCTTTAGGCATACTAAGATAGTCGTCAGGTTTTCTCGGCCAAATTGTAGTTATTAATACAATTTATTAGAAGCCTTGGCCAAATTGCCATTTTTATGATGCAAATCGCGCATTACAACTGGCTAGATAAAAGCATACACTTGTTCTCGTGTTGAAAAAGAATCGGCATAGGATAATAGTAGTCTCTAGGGTGCGGAAAAAGTTTTCAGCCAGTCATGACCTACGAACCTCTACATCATAAGTATCGTCCCCAAACCTTTGCCGATTTGGTGGGACAATCAGCGATCGCCACGACCCTGAGTAATGCCTTAATCAGTGAGCGAATCGCTCCTGCATACCTATTTACTGGACCCAGAGGCACGGGGAAAACCTCCTCGGCCCGAATTTTAGCCAAATCCCTCAACTGTCTGTCTAGTGACCATCCGACACCGATTCCCTGCGGTAAGTGTTCCGTCTGTCAAGCGATCGCCAATGGTTCGGCCCTAGACGTGATCGAAATTGATGCCGCTAGTAATACCGGTGTGGATAACATTCGGGAAATTATCGAGCGATCGCAATTTGCCCCCGTCCAATGTCGTTATAAAGTCTATGTCATCGATGAATGCCATATGCTCAGTACGGCGGCCTTTAATGCTTTGCTGAAAACTCTGGAAGAACCGCCGGATCGAGTGATTTTCGTGCTTGCTACCACGGATCCTCAGCGTGTCTTGCCTACCATCATCTCCCGTTGTCAACGCTTTGATTATCGCCGTATTGCTCTCGATGCGATGGTGGCACACCTGCAAAAAATCGCCCAAATAGAAGCGATCGATATTAACCTAGAAGCATTAACCCTAGTGGCTCAGATCGCTAACGGTGGTTTAAGGGATGCCGAAAGTCTCCTCGATCAATTAAGTTTACTCGCAGGAACGATTACGGCCGAGCGAGTCTGGGATTTAGTCGGTGCAGTCCCCGAAAGAGACCTCTTAACCCTGCTTAAAGTCATTCATAGCAATATTCCCGATCAAGTTATCGAACAATGTCGCCATCTGATGAATCGTGGTAAGGAACCTTTAATCGTCCTGCAAAATCTAGCGGGATTCTATTTAAACCTACTTTTAGCTAAAACCGCCCCTAATCGTCCAGAAATGGTCGCTGTCACTGCTCCCACTTGGCAGGATTTGTGTACGGAAGCGCGTACTTGGTCTTTAGAGGAAATTCTCCGCGGTCAACAACTGCTTAAAGACAGCGAAACGCAACTAAAAAACACCACTCAACCCCGTCTCTGGTTAGAAGTCACTCTCTTGGGACTGTTACCGCAAGCACAGGTGATTCCGCTAGTTGCCACGGTAGCGCCTTCCCGTCCCCAAACCAGCGCCGAGAGGCCCACTGAAATGATCACAGCACCGGCGCCGGTTAATCAACCAATCAAACCGGCAGTTATCACCCCGACAACTGGCGTCGCAGTGCCGAAAACTGAGGTTAAAACTGTTACCAGTGATGACAATCATGAACAAATTTGGCAGCGGGTTTTAGAAGTAATGGAACCCCCCACTACTCGCACTCTCCTACGTCAGCATGGTAGTCTTTTTAGTATGGAAGAATCGAGTGCTTATTTAAGCATATCTTCGGAACAATTATTAAAAATGGCCCGGCTACGCTTGACTAATATTGAGTCAGCTTTCGAGGCAGTTTTTCAGCGCCGGATTAAAGTCCATTTACAGGTAGGTTCCGCCACTGCTGCCATGGCTGCGGAAGTTTCCCAATCCCCAGCAGCTAAGATACTACCACCACCAGAAACCGCAGCAAACCCACCAATAACCCCCGAAAATAAAGTTATGACCGTGGTGGATATTCCCCCAGTCAAAGAAGCAATTATCGAGAAAAAAGAAGCAAAGATCACCGCGTCGGGAACCCCAAAAACTCTTAGCACAGAACTGCCCCAAAAAATCTTAAATTTTGATTCATCTTTAGAGACATTAGAGCAAGATGTTGATGTTAGCGAAATTTTGGCGGCCGCTCAAAAGTTAGCGAAATCTTTTGATGGTGAACTGGTCAATATGGGTTATTCAGTGCCAGAAAATTCGGCCGCAGAAACTAAAGTTAATAAGTCTCTGGAAAATATGACTATCGTGCGCGGGAGACCTGATGTTAACGAAATTTTAGATAGTTTGGAGGAGGACGAAGACCTGCCTTTTTAAGGCTATCTCAACGGCTTGTGCTAAACTAATAGGATATGCCACGTCTCAGGATTGGCTATTCTTGCTCAAATTCTAGCTACTAGACCTATGACACCCGAAACTAAGGACAGAATCGATCAATTAGTTCAGAATAACAAAGTTCTTGTGTTCATGAAGGGCAATAAATTAATGCCTCAGTGTGGTTTCTCGAATAACGTCATACAAATTCTCAATATTCTGGGGGTTTCCTACGAAACTGTCGATATTCTGGAAGATCAGGAGTTAAGACAAGGAGTTAAGGAGTATTCCAATTGGCCGACTATTCCCCAAGTCTATATCAACGGTGAATTTATTGGCGGTTCCGACATTATGATCGAACTCTATCAAAATGGGGAACTACAACAAATAGTCGAGGTAGCCTTAGCTTCCTAAAAATTTTCTAGGTTAGGATATCTAACCTAACCTAGTTTAAATCTACCAAACAGTAATCAGTGATCAGTAATCAGTGAAAAGACGGCAATTTTTTACTTAGGGTTTGCGGCAAAAAGTACGGGCGAAGCATTCGGGCAATAACCTATCGGTGAAACCGTAGATTTTCTATCCGAATGCTTCGCCCCTACAGGACGCGGAGTGATAACTGCACTGATAACAAATCCGTTTTTAATAGTGTGATTAACTCTCAAGTTATGAATTGTTTCTCCCTTATCCCCACACCCCACTCTCCTATACCTTTTAAACAGGATTTAGTATCACTCCCCTTTAAAACTGTCCTTTGAATTCTTCTCTATCTTGTGCTATCAGGAAACTTTGTTGGGGAATACCGATGTGAATTCCCTTCTCCTCAAAAGCAATTTTTAGACGACGACGATACTCTCTTTCTATGTCCCATTGTCGTAATCTTTTAACGACAATTCTGAGCATAATTTCCATCCCCGTGTGAGAAACCCGACTAACACCAGCAACCTGCACGGGATCGATGATATCTTTTTGCCATTGTGGATCTGCAGCCATATTTTCAGCGATGGCTGCCATTAAAGTGATCGCCACATCTGGCTCGGTCTGATAGGCGACTTCAATGGTAAAATTGACCCGCGCCCAATCTTTACTGAGGTTGTGTGCGCTAATAATTTGGTTATGGGCAATAGTGATTAAACGTCCATCGGCAGCCCGCAATTGAGTCGCTCGCAAACTCATATTTTCCACCAAACCGATAAACTCCTGAAACTGGACCATATCACCAACAGTGTACTGATCTTCAAAGACAATCAGAAAACCGTTAATCCAATCTTTTAAAAGATCCTGAAAGGCAAAGGTGAGCAATGCTCCCACTAAACCGGCTCCCGTGAGTAAAAAGGCGAAAGAAAGACCCATCCAACTCAAAAAAATCAAAATTCCTAGAAAAATGGCGATAAATGTGATCATTTCTCGCCCAACTTCTAATAAAGTGGGAGCGCGCAGAATCCTCCTTTCCAAATTTTCGGAAAACACCGCTCCTTCCTCTACCCACTCCCGTAGCCGAAAATTAACGTAGAGATTAACCATATTGCTCACTGATGTCAGCAGCAACCAGATAATAAAAATCCGTAAAGGAATACGAATTATTCCGCGTCCTTCTAGCCTAGTTTCAGGAAATACATACAAAATCGCCGCTATTCCGCCAAACCAAAGCAGTATCAGTCCAATAAGAGCCAGTCTTTTCCAGAGAATATTTAACGTCAGTTGTCGCTGAATATCAGCCTGTTGACGGAAATTAGAGGAATCTTCTAGAGCGGCTAAAATCGGTTCTTGGGAGCGCTCTTTTCTGGGGGGGGAATTTATGGCTAAATTCCGATCGGATTGACTTTTAGCCTGTTTTTTGAGGAGATTGAAGCGATTTCTTAAACGTTTCTGCCACCAAATTGATACCCAGCTTAAGAAAATTAGCCCCAAAATAATTATAGTGGCATTCATTACCTGTTGCCGACGAGGGGCGGGCTGACGTTCTTGCCAAGCTTGGATCAAAGCTGTTTGGATGATTTTAACCCATCTGTCCGCTAAATCGGCAACAGAAGAAGAATCGATCAGGGCATCAACTTCTGTCACTGTCAGAATTACCTGTTGCGGTAAATTCTGGTTATCCTTGGCCACAATCACGGTTAAATTATTGAGAGTCGCCGTACTTACTTGCAGGGTTGTCGGATCGAAACCCCGATTGATAATATTATTTAAGCCCCTTTCAATGCGGCTAGCCCGTCTTTCTACCGGGGAGAGTTCCCGGGCCTCAGAAGCGGTAAAATCTTGGGAGGCAATCTCAAATAAGGCAAATCCATCTAGATGCACGGAAGCATATTCTATATCCCCGGCTACAAAAATCCTTGTCCCCGTGGGAGATGCAAATGGAACTAGAAAATTTTGGCCTAGGGATGGCAGGGAATTAAGAACAAATATACTAACTAAGAGGCAACCCGCCAATCCTTGAATGACCAGATTGAAAATTTTTCTCCGTTGCCGTCGTCCCATTGCCCAAGTTTCCTTTTTGATTAACAATGATCTTTACCCGCTTTCTCAGCTTATAGCAGTTATCTTTATGGTGAGATAGGAAGTTTTTGTTTTGGGGAGTTAGTCGTCCCTCTCCCCACCCCCCCCACTGATAACTGATAACTGAAATCCCCAACACTTTACTTAAGTTCTCATGTCCAATATACCCCCACAGTGGCGCGAGGAAATTACGTCTTTACCCGCTTGGTTACGGCGTTCACTCGGCAAATCTAGCGAAATTTCCACGGTTCAGCGCATTATCAAACAAAGGAACATTCATACTATCTGCGAGGAAGGTCGCTGTCCCAATCGCGGCGAATGTTATGCCCAAGGTACGGCGACTTTTTTGTTGATGGGCCCTACCTGTACCCGGTCCTGTGCTTTTTGTCAAGTGGATAAGGGTCATGCACCCATGCCTCTCGATGTGGAGGAACCGCAAAAAGTGGCGGAAGCGGTGCAATTGTTAAATTTAAGTTACGTTGTCTTGACTTCTGTGGCCAGAGATGATATGGAAGACGGCGGAGCCAGTTGGTTCGTGCGGACGATGACAGCCATTCGCGAACTCAATCCCCACACTTTAATTGAGGTGCTAACCCCGGATTTTGCTGGAGGCAAGGGAAGTCAACAGGAACGGGTGGCGACGGTGGTAGGGGCAAAACCTGCCTGTTACAATCACAATATCGAGACGGTGCGCCGTTTGCAAGGGCCGGTTAGACGCGGGGCTAAATATGATCGCTCTTTGGCGGTTTTGCGTTATGTTAAGGAAATCGATCGCTCAATTCCGACGAAATCTGGCTTAATGGTCGGTCACGGTGAGACAAAAGAGGAAATTATCGAGACTTTGGCAGATTTACGCGCGATCGACTGCGATCGAGTTACTATTGGTCAATATATGCGTCCTTCTCTGGAACATTTGCTCGTACAGAAATATTGGACTCCCGCAGAATTTAGCGAGTTAGGAGAAATTGCCCAAAAAATGGGTTTTTCCCAGGTTAGATCCGGCCCCCTAGTCCGCAGTTCCTATCATGCGGGAGAGTAAATCAGTTATCAGTTATCAGTTATCAGTGATCAGATGTAAGTTTTAAGTTAATTAGTTAGTTATCTTTATCTTTATCTTTATACCTGTTTACTGATCAATGATTACTGTTTACTAATACTAAATCCGTTGAGTATAGGCTACTTAAGTAGGTGGGTGGAATTAAATATAAAATGAACGTAGGTTGGGTTGAAGCATGAAACCCAACGCCCGCATGGGTTACGCTACTGCTAACCCATCCTACAAATAATTGTGCCTACCTACTTCT